>JAEMTW010000002.1:838-1329 GCA_016462095.1 Thermoleophilia bacterium | reverse complement strand
GAGGTGCCTGTCGGCAAAGCAACAAGGTCGACATTCTGAAAAAGCGCGGCGTTGTCGTGAAGTGCCTCAAAGGCAGCCGCCGTGGCATCCGCGTCAGCGTGAGTAGCCAACTGCGATCCGTCGTCCCACTGGTACTGGCAGAGAGGGTCGACGCGGCGGAGGTCTAGTCGGTCGCTCAGTTCCACACCTGCCGTCGCTAACGTCTCTGCGAGCGTAAACGGCATCGTCAAAAGCGACGGACCCGTGTCGAAGGTGTGCCCTTCGGAGCGGGCAATCCCAAGCTTGCCTCCAACCTGGGCAGCAGCCTCGAGAACGAGCACGTCGAAGCCTGCAGCAGCCAGCCGTACGCCGGCCCCAAGCCCGCCGACTCCCGCACCGACGATGACAACCCGTGCCCCTGGCGTGAGGTCAGCGCGAAGCGCGATGGCGTCGTCGAGCGTCCGCACCGCGTGACGGCCTCGCAATTCGCCGTTCGCCACGCTCAATCGACG
>JAEMTW010000002.1:0-828 GCA_016462095.1 Thermoleophilia bacterium | reverse complement strand
TGCACTCCCGGTCCATTGGCGCAGCAACGCCGGCACCGTCAGCAGGCCCATCGCGATGAAGGAGGCGATCGCGACGGTCCAGCCGGCGAAGAAGAGCGCGTGTGCGACGGTCTCCCCGATCCACGTCCACGCGTAGAGCAACGGCCCCAACAGGTCGGTCAGGCGCCAACGGCTCGGTCGGCCCGGTGCACGGGCGCCGAGCGCCCACCAGCCAAACAGCACCGCCCCGACGGCGAACCAGCCAACGAAGTTGATCAAGGGAATACCCGCATACTGCCCTGGATTAGGCCAGATCCAAAAGCCTTGGCCGACCATCTGAGGGTCGAGCGCCACGTCCCACGCGGTCAGTGCTGCGGCCGCAAACAGGGCACGAGTGATCGGACGGTTCCCCAGCAATTCGCCGATGCGCCAGGCCGGATAGGCCATCATCGCCCAGGCCAATGGAATCAGGATTGGCACGTCAAACAGCTGTGGTTGCAGCGCGGCCGTGTAGCTGTAGGTGCTGAACGGAATCCCCGTATGAACACCGAGAATCTCGGAAGAGAGGCCAACCAGAAAAGCCAAGCCCGCGAGTGAGAGCGCAAAACGCGGCCCAGAGCGGTGCCACGCGGCTGCCACTGAGGCCCCAAGGAAGAGAAACACCGTCAGCGCCGTCAGTTGAATGTTCCACGCCGCGGGGGTCTGCGGATAGAACACCTGGCAGAGCACCAGCAAGACAAACAGGCAACACGCGACGCGGGCGGCCGTGGACGGAATCCGTTTCACACCTGCATGGTACGGCCGATCCTACGGACAGTTGCGATACATCGATCGGTATCCTATGTACAT
>JAEMTW010000221.1 GCA_016462095.1 Thermoleophilia bacterium | reverse complement strand
GTCGGGGTCGGCGAGATCGGCGATCAACGCTGCGGTTACTCGATCCGTCTGCACAGCGACAGGGACGCTCTGCGAACGCGATGAGATCGCCACATTGCAGCCTGCAGTGGCGAGATCCTCGGCTAGCGCTCGTCCCAAGCGGCGCCCTCCACCACAGACCAACACGCGTGCGCCGTCGAGTTCCATGGGTCGTACGGTATCCGACTGCGCGCAATTGCCCGCTGGGATCGGTACGGTTACTGCGTGGCTGCGCCAAACGCCCTGTCTCTCGTGCGCATCGCGCTCGTGCCCTTGGTTGTGCTGGCGCTGCTGCTCGGCTTCTCGGGGCACCTCTGGGTCGCCGCCGCGCTGTTTGTGATTGCGAGCCTGACCGACGTCCTCGACGGTCGCATCGCCCGCAAGAGTGGCAACATCACGGTCTTCGGCACGTTCATCGATTCGCTGGCCGACAAGCTACTAATCTCGTGCACGCTGATTGCCCTCGTCGAGATGAATCGCGTCTGGGGTTGGGTCGCAATGGTGGTGATTGCGCGCGAGTTCGCCGTCACGGGTCTGCGCCTGGTCGCCGCCCAAGACGAGGTCATTTCGGCCTCCCGATCGGGCAAGATCAAGATGGTGCTGCAGGTGATTGCGGTGCTCGCTTTGATCCTCAACACGCGCTACGAGGCACTCAACGATGTGCTCGTGATCTTGATGGTGATTGCCACGGTCGTGTCGGGCGTCGAGTACTTCGTCAATGGTCGGCGGCACTTAGCCGCCAGCATTTCGCGCTAGA
This sequence comes from Thermoleophilia bacterium, assembly GCA_016462095.1. Taxonomy (GTDB): domain Bacteria; phylum Actinomycetota; class Thermoleophilia; order Gaiellales; family F1-60-MAGs149; genus F1-60-MAGs149. Next base: position 2,191 of record JAEMTW010000221.1, on the reverse strand, counting down.
TTCGACGCGCACCCGAAAGTCGCGCCATACTGCGATCACTATGAGGCTCTGGCGTAAGAAGGATGACGATGTCGCCTCCGTGTTGCGGAAGGTGGGCAAGCGCGAGCCCTTTCGTTGGGTGCGTCAGCTCGACGCTGTCGAGCTCGAGCGGTTGGCCGACAACGTCCGCGTCGAGCTCGACACGTGTGGCTCGCGGGACGACCTGTTGGAGTCGGCGGCGCGTCTGCACTATCAGACGCGACCGCGCATCGAGGGTCGTCTGAAGCGCGGCGAGGATGTTGTGGACGAAGAGGCTGCGCGCGGCCGTGCATTGGCGCTGATCTTCGAGCATCGCTACGGCGTGCCACTTGAGCGTGCGCTTGATGAGGGGCTCGAGATCGACGACGCAACGGAGGAGAACAACCTGCAGATCGAGCGGGTCTTGCGTCAGCTCGGACTTGCCTACTCGGTTCTTGATGAGGGCCACTGGGTGTTCGAACTCGAGGCGGCGTCGGTGCATGTTCGGCACTACGTGGCGGCCGGCTCGCTCGACGTCTATTCGCCGGTGCGTCTGTGGGAGGAGGACGAGGATGTCTCGCCACTCTTGCTTCGACAAAACGGTGGTTCGGTGGCGGGGGCGTTCTGGGGGATCTGCACGTTCGAATCGGCGGGTGACCATCTCTGTGCCTGTGCGCGGGTGGCGACGGCAGATCTGCAGGCCGCATCCGTTTCTTTCGCGCTGGCGTCGGTGGCTGCCCTGGTTGCAGCCGCGGCACGTGCTGCGGACAATGACTGACTACTCAGTCAAGCTTGTTCACGTTTGAGCATGTTTGTCACAAGCGTGTCACCAATTTGGCGTTCTGGTGAAGCCCGACTATTACTTCCCTCAGGAGAGCGAGGGGAGGGTCGTTGGAGAGCGACTCCCCATCGGTAATGCGAGTCGGAGGAGTCCCAGATGCGAAACGTTGGTACAGCATGCTGATCGTTGACATTCAGCTTCCCGACATTGAGGAGCTACGCAAGCTCGTCGATCTCGGACAGGAGCGCGGGTACCTGATCATCGCCGAGGTGGCGACTGCTCTCGAAGAGGTCGAGATCTCGAAGGAGCAGGTTGAGGACTTTCACGCCTACCTCGTCGAGCACGGCATCGAGATCCACGAGTCCGAGGGACGCATTGCGGCCACGGCCGTTGGTGGCGAGAAGGTCGAGATCGACCTGACCGTCGAGCCGAGCCTCGATTCGTTGCGTCTGTACTTGCGAGAGATCGGCCGTGTGCCGCTCTTGACGGCTGGTATGGAGATCGATCTGGCGAAGCGCATCGAGAAGGGCGATATGCGAGCCAAGCGTCAGATGATCGAGGCCAACCTGCGCCTCGTCGTCTCGATTGCCAAGGGCTACCTCGGGCGCGGCCTGGCCTTCCTTGATTTGATCCAGGAGGGTTCACTCGGTCTGGTCCGCGCCGTCGAGAAGTTCGATTACCGCAAGGGCTTCAAGTTCTCGACGTATGCGACCTGGTGGATTCGCCAGGCCGTGACGCGCGCGATTGCCGACAAGGCCCGCACGATCCGCATCCCGGTCCACATGGTCGAGAAGCTCAACAAGGTTGTGCACACCGAGCGTCAGCTCGTGCAGCGCCTTGGTCGCGAGCCGCTGGTGGAGGAGATCGCGGCATTGGTTGACATGACGGCGGATGAGGTGCGTGACATTTTGAAGATGTCGCAGATGCCGATTTCGTTGGAGAAGCCGATTGGTGAGGAGGACGATGCCTCGTTTGGGGATCTCGTCGAGGATGTTGCGTCGCCGTCGCCGTACCACATTGCGACGACCACCTTGCGTCGCGAGGATGTCGAGCGAGCACTCAGTACGCTGCCCAAGCGTGAGCGTGAGGTGATCGAGTTGCGCTTCGGGCTGAATGGCCAGAAGCCGCGTACGCTCGAAGAGGTAGGGCAGGCGTTTGGCGTGACGCGTGAGCGTATTCGCCAGATCGAGAACAACACACTGAAGCGTCTCGAGTCGATGCCTGAGGCTCAGGCATTGCGCGACTGCACCGCGTAAGTCGCAATCCAACCCACCTGCCGTCTCGTTGAAGGCGGCAGGTGGGTTAGGATTCCGCCCGGTCCTGCGGGACCTCTGGGAGTGTGCCCGAGTGGTTAAAGGGGACGGGCTGTAAACCCGTTGGCTCTGCCTACGTAGGTTCGAATCCTACTCCCGC
>JAEMTW010000043.1 GCA_016462095.1 Thermoleophilia bacterium | reverse complement strand
ATCGCAAGCTGTACATCGCAGCGCCGTTTATCGCGATGACGTGCGCGATTGGCGCCTTCGGTCTGATGCCGTTTGGCGGCGTTGCGACGATCCCCGGCACGGACTGGACCTTCCACCTCTACATCGCGGACACGAGCGTATCGCTGCTCGTCGTCGCCGCAATTGGCTCGCTCGGCTTCTACGGATTGATGATCGGCGGCTGGGCATCGAGCTCGAAGTACGCCCTGCTCGGTGGCATGCGCGCGATCGCACAGCTCGTCTCGTACGAGGTCGCCTTCACGCTTGCCGTGATCGGCGTGATCATCCAGGCGGGATCGCTCTCGTTCATCAACATCTCGAACGCGCAAGAGCATCTCTGGTACGTCATCCCGCAGTTCCTCGGCTTCCTCGTCTTCTTCGTAGCAGCCGTGGCCGAGTCGAATCGCCCGCCGTTCGACCTGACCGAGGCCGACGGCGAAGTCGTTGCCGGGTATCACACGGAATACGGCGGCATGCGGTACGCGATGTTTGCCGCCGCCGAGTTCATCAACGCCATCACCCTGTCGGCGCTCGGTGCCGTGCTCTTCCTCGGTGGTCCCAGCGGCCCGTTCTTGCCGGGACCAATCTGGATGCTGCTCAAGATTGGCGCCTTCCTGTTCGTGCTGATCTGGATTCGTGCCACGCTACCGCGTGTGCGATTTGATCAGTTGATGAAAATCGGCTGGAAAGTGCTTCTGCCCGTGGCGACCCTCAACCTGCTGCTGACCGCCGTCGCAGTCGTGTACCTCTAGGAGGCTGACGATGCTCAATCAGGTAAAGGGTTTCTCCACCACGTTCCGGCATCTTTTCCAGAAGCCGATTACGCAGCAGTACCCCGAGTACAAGCGCCCGGTCTATCCCCGTTTCCGTGGCCGCCATCAGTTGCACCGGCACGAGAATGGGCTCGAGAAGTGCGTCGGCTGCTCGCTCTGCGCCGCCGCCTGCCCCTCCGACTGCATCCGCGTCGTGCCAGCCGAGAACACGCCCGACAATCGCGTCTCCGCCGGCGAACGCCATGCCCGCATCTACGAGATCAACATGGCGCGCTGCATCTTCTGCGGCTACTGCGAACTGGCCTGCCCGTTCGATGCGATCACCCTCGGCAACGATTTCGAGTTGTCGGAAATCTCGCGCGACGCACTCGTCTACACCAAGAGCATGCTGCTCGAGAAGCCCGCACTCCGCACCCCCTCGCAGGCCGTCGATCCGTATGACGTGCCTTCGCAAGAGATGGAGCGCGTGCTCGGCATGTACGACATCACGACGGCTACGAATCCGGAAGGCGCCGAGTAGTGGACCTCGTTGTCTTCTTTGTCGCCTCCGTCTGTGCGATTGCTTCGGCGATCGCCGTCGTGGCTCAGAAGAATCCGTTCGTCTCGGCGCTCGCGCTGCTAGCGAACCTCGCCTCGCTGGCAGCCTTGATGCTCCTGCTCGAGGCCCAGTTCGTTGCGGCTGCGCAGATCATTGTCTACGCCGGTGCCGTGATGGTGATGTTCCTCTTCGTGATTGCCTACGTCGGTCCACGGGGCGAGATTGGGCCGGGCGTTCGTAAGCCGTGGCTCGTGGCGCTCTCCGTCTTTGCTGCCCTCCTGATCGCCGTTGAGGTCGTCGTCGTCGTGATGGGCGCGAGCCTTGGCACTGTCGTCACAGTCGACGCGAGCTATGGCAGTCCAGCCGCGATCGGCGAAGCGCTCGTGACCGACTATCTACTCGCCTTCGAGGTCGTCTCCGTGATCCTCTTCATGGCCGCCGTCGCTGGTGTCGTCTTCGGCGCCGGTGGCCGCCCAGTACGCCTCAGCGCCGACCAGGTGCTCGCCAAGGAAGGCGAGTCCGCTGTGGAGCGCCGCCGCGAAGCTTCCCGCGCAGCGCTCGAGGCTGCCCGCGACTCGACGACAGGGGAGAGTGCTCGATGAGCGTTGGGATCCCAATGTTCCTCGCCGTCAGCGCGATCCTCTTCACGATCGGTCTGATCGGCGTGCTGCTCCGTCGCAGCCCCCTCACGATCCTACTCTCGCTCGAGATCATGCTCAACTCCGTCAACCTCACCTTGGTCGCGTTCTCGCGCCAGGTCGGTGGCTCTGACGGACAGGTCTTCGCCTTGGTTGTCATGGGCATCGCCGCAGCCGAAGTCGTGGTTGGCCTGGGCCTCGTAGTGGCGATGACGCGACGCTCGATGGTGCTCGACACCGACGAACTCCGGACACTGAACGGCTAATCCGATGACCGAACTCGTCTGGATCACCCTCGCATTACCGCTGGTGGGCGTCGCGCTGCTCGCAATCTTCGGCAACAAGTTGCCCGCGCGCGGCGCAGGCCTGCTCGCATCGCTGATCATGCTGGCTGCGTTCGGCGCGGCAACCGTCGCATTGATCCTCCTCGCCAGCAAGCCAGAAGACCAGCGTCAGGTGACAGAGACGGCCTGGACATGGCTGTCAGCCGGCGATTTCCGCGTTGGCTTTGACATCTGGTTCGACCAACTGACGGCGCTGATGCTGATGGTCGTCACGGGCGTTGGGTTCCTGATCCACGTCTTCTCGATCGGGTACATGAAGGGCGATTCGCAAGAGCGGCGCTTCTTCGCGTACATGAACATGTTCGTGTTCTCGATGCTGGTACTGGTCGTCAGTGGCAACCTCGTGCAGCTCTTGATCGGCTGGGGCCTCGTCGGACTGTCCTCGTACCTGCTGATTGGCTTCTGGCACCACAAGACGTCTGCCGTCAAGGCCGCCAAGAAGGCCTTCATCATGAATGCCATCGGCGACGTTGGCCTGGCCGTCGGCATCTTTCTGATCTTCGTCGATCTCGGCACCGTCTCGTACAGCGGCGTCTTCGCCTCGGCCAACACGCTCAGCGAGACGCAGGCCTCGATTGCCTGTCTGCTGCTGCTCGTCGGTGCGCTCGCCAAGTCGGCGCAGATCCCACTCCACACCTGGCTCCCCGACGCGATGGAAGGCCCGACTCCGGTCAGTGCCCTGATCCACGCCGCAACGATGGTGACCGCGGGCGTCTACCTGATCGCGCGTATGAACCCGCTGTTCTTCTACGCGCCAAAGGTGCTCGATCTGATCGTCATCATCGGCGTGGTCGGCCTCCTGATGGCTGGTGCGATTGCGATCGTCCAGACGGATATCAAGCGCATCATCGCGTTCTCCACGATGAGCCAGATCGCCTACATGTTCGTCGGCGTTGGTCTCTCTGCCTACTGGGCCGGCATCTTCCACCTGTTCACGCACGCGTTCTTCAAGGCGCTGCTCTTCATGGGCGCGGGCCTCGTCATCCACGCGCTCAACGGCGAGCAAGACACGCGCAACATGGGTGGCCTACGCAAGTTGATGCCGAAGACCTACTTCTGCTTCATCATCGGCGGCCTCGCACTGACCGGCATCTTCCCGTTCTCGGGCGGCTTCTCCAAGGACGCGATCCTCGGTGCCGGGCTGCATGTCGACTCGACGATTGGTTGGATCGCCTACGTCGGTGGCCTCCTCGGTGCCTTGATGACGGGCATCTATACCTTCCGCCTGATCTTCCTAGTCTTCCATCGCCGCATGTCGCCGTACGCCGAAAAGGTTGCACCGCCGCTGATCAAGCACCATGGCGAAGGGCCAAGCTCGATGCTCTGGCCCGTCTACATCCTCGCGCTTGGCGCGGCCTTCCTTGGCCTCCTGCAGATCCCTGGCGTGACGCACGTGATGAGCAGCTGGCTTGAGCCAATCTCGCCGTACGGCATGGTTGAGGCCACGGCCGGGCAAGAGTGGCTGACGACGCTGATCGGCTCGGTCGTCGGTGTGATCGGCATCATCATCGCTGCCCACCTCTATCTCCGTGAGAACGACGCACCCGAGCGCATTCGCCTTGGTCGCGGTCGCCTGATCGCCCATGCGCTCGAGCGCCGCTGCTACTGGGACAACCTCTACGAGTGGATGTTTGAGCGCCCCACGCAATGGGCTGCGAGCTTCCTCAATCGCGATGTTGACGCGACGGCGTTCCGCTGGTTGCCGACGGACGGCGTGGGCACGATCACCGCCTTCTTCGGCCGCAGCGTCGTCGTCATGCAAAACGGCATCGTGCGCTCGTACGCACTCGTCTTTGCTGTCGGCATCGCGGGCTTCCTGCTCTACCTCTTGGTGCGTGGAACATGATCACGATTTCCACGCTGATTGCGGTTCCGGCCATTGCCGCCGTGGTGCTGCTCGTGATTCCGTTTGCGCGACAGGCTGCGGGCTACCTCGCCTTGCTCGTCTCGCTGGCGGTACTTGGTGGCGTGATTGGCTTCATCTACCGGTTCGAGCCGGCTGCGGGCTATCAGTTCGCGGACAACGTTTCGTGGATCGAGCCGCTTGGTGTGCGTTGGCATGTCGCCGTCAATGGCGTCTCGCTCGCGATGATTGCCGTCACCGCGCTGGTCACCACCTGTGCGCTGGGCTTTGCCCTCTGGGCGAAGCGCGATCGCTCGCACGCCTCGGCCGCGTTGATTCTGATGACCGAAGCGTTCCTGATCCTCGTCTTTGCTGCACGCGACCTATTCGCGTTCTACGTCGGCTTCGAAGGCATGCTGATCCCGCTGCTGATCCTGCTCGTCGTCTGGGGTGGCGCAGGCCGCAAGTTCGCGACGCTGCAGGTGATCGCCTACACCGCCTTCGGCACGCTGCTGATGCTGCTGGGCATCCTCTATCTTGGCCTCACCGCGCCCGATGGCCCGAACTTCGACATGGCGACCGCCATCGGCCGTGGCAACGATTGGGTCTTCTTCGCCTTCGCGATTGCCTTCGCCATCAAGTCGCCGCTGTTTCCGTGGCATGGCTGGGTGTTGCCGGCCTATCGCCAGGCTTCGCCGGAGGTCGCCGCCGTGCTCAGTGGCGTCGCCTCGAAAGCGGGTGCCTTCGCATTCCTCGCCGTGCTCGTTCCACTTTTTCCTGCGCAGGCCGCGAAGTACGCCTGGGTGTTTATCGCGCTCGGCACGATCGGCTTCCTGTGGGGATCGCTGCTCGCCTTCCGCCAGCGCGACGGCCGTGGCGTGGTGGCGTACTCGTCGATTGCCCAGATGTCCTTCATCGTGCTTGGCATCTTCCTGTTGTCGGACCGTGGCGCGACGGGTGCGACGTTCCAGATGGTCAATCACGCACTCGTCTCAGCAGCGTTGTTCCTCGTCGTTGGCTGGCTCGAGACGCAGGTCGGGAGTGACTCGTTTGCGAAACTCGGCGGCCTTGCTCGGCGGCGTCCCGTGCTTGCCACCGTCTCGATCATCCTGGGCATGGCGGCTCTCGCCGTGCCGGGCTCGAGCGTCTTTGCTTCCGAGTTCTTGATCATGCTCGGCGCGTTCGAGTACCGCTGGTGGCTTGGCGTGATCGTGTCGCTCGGCGTCGTACTCGCCGCGATGTACATGCTCCGCTGGATCTCCGCGATCTTGCACGACCGCGAGAGTGGGCTGGCCGGCACGCTCAATCCGCCCGACCTTAAGCAGGGCGCGTTGATGGCGATCCTGCCGCTCGTGCTCGTCCTGATTGGCCTCAGCATCGTTCCCGCACAGTTCACGGACCGCGTCGACGCATCGGCACAAGAGCTGTTCAGCGCCGCCGCGAAGGAGGCCGGTCGATGATCAAGGCTCCCGATGTCAACTGGTTGGCAATTGCACCCATGATGACGTTGATGATCGGCGCCTTCGTGTTGCTGCTCCTCGCCTCGTTTATTCGCGGTCGTGATCGCGGGCTCGGCACCGTCGTCGGACTTGTTGCCCTGCTCGCCTCGGCCGGCTTCGCGATCAATCTATGGTCTGAACCAGCGACCACGACGATGGCGGGCGCGCTACAGATCGATCAGTTGACGCAGGTGGTGACGGTGCTGATTGCCGGTTGCGGCATCTTGACGCTGTTCGTGTCGTTCGGCTGGAATCGCATGCGCGAGAATGGTGCCGAGTTCGTGGCGCTGCTGCTCTTGATCGCGGCGGGTATGGATCTGATTGCCGCCTCGAACTCGTTCGTCACGCTGTTCGTAGCGCTCGAGCTCTTCTCGCTCTCGCTCTACGTCCTCTGCGCCTTCGACGGCAAGAGCAAGGCCTCGCTCGAGAGTGGCTTCAAGTACCTCGTGCTCGGCACGATCGGTTCGATGGTGCTCGTCTATGGCGCTGCCTTCCTCTACGGCGCGACCGGCTCGTTTGGCTTCGAGGCGATCAACACCGCGCTCAGCAAGGCTGGCTCGGGCGACGCACTCGTGATTCTCGGCACTGTCCTCGTGCTGATCGGTCTCGCCTTCAAGATCGGCGTGATGCCGTTCCACATGTGGGTTGCCGATGTCTATGAGGGTGCGCCGACGAGCGTCACGGGCTTCATGTCCGCGGCGACGAAGATCGCCGCCTTCGTCGCACTCGCCCGCGTGCTGCTCGATGCCTTGCCGGCGATGCGCGACACGTGGGCGCCAGCATTGGTCATCATCGCGGTCGTCACGATGATTCTCGGCAATATCTCGGCACTCGTCCAGACAAACCTCAAGCGCATGCTCGCCTACGCCTCGGTTGGTGCTGCTGGCTTCGGACTGATCGCAATCATCGTCGGTGGTGCGGCCGGCACGCGTGGACTGATCTTCTACCTGGCGGCTTACGCGCCGATGGCAATTGGCGCCTTCGCCGTCATCTCGCTGCACGAGCGCGACCATAAGGGCATCGCGACGCTGGATTCGATTCGCGGTTGGGGCTTCCAGCGTCCCGTCGCTGCCGTCAGCATGATTGTCTTCTTGCTCGGCTTTGCGGGCTTCCCGTTGACGGTCGGCTTTATCGGCAAGTTCGTTGTGCTCGGGAGCGCGGTCGAAGGCAACTACACCTGGCTCGGTGTCGTCGCGGTGGTCGCCTCGGTGATCAGCCTCGGCTATCTGCTGCGCATCATCCTGGCGATGTTCGATCGTGGCGCGAAGAGTGGCGTGATGATGGCGGCTGCACCTGGCATGGGTTCGCTCAACCTCGCGATCGTGCTCTGCCTCGCGCTGGTGCTCGTCGGTGGCATCCTGCCGGGCCTCGGGCTCGACTGGGCAGCCGACGCCGCCAAGTCGCTCGCCGCCGGCCGCTAGCCCGACACCCGCGTTCGCCAAGCTGGGCGCGATGCGCCTAATCTGCACGGAAGAGAACTCGGAGGAGAACACGATGCCGGACAACACCACCATCACCTGGTATGGACATGCGACCTGGGGAATCACGACTCCCGGTGGTGTGCATGTACTGGTCGACCCGTGGCTGTCGGGCAACCCCAAGTGCCCCGAGTCCGCCTACGAACTCTCGGCGGACGTTGTCCTCGTCACCCACGGCCACGGCGACCACATCGCAGACGCGGTCGCGGTTGCGCAACGCGGTGATGCCACCACGATCGCACAGTACGAAATCGGTGGCTGGCTCGAGAGCCAGGGCGCACCGAACGTGATCGGCATGAACACGGGCGGCACGGTTGCCGCCAGGGGACTGCGCATCACGATGACGCAGGCCTTCCATTCGAGCAGCATCTCGCCTGCCGACGGTGCCTACGGAGGCGATCCGATTGGCTATGTGATCGAACTCGAATCGGGCCAGAGCATCTACATCGCCGGCGACACCGGCGTCTTTGGTGACATGGCCTTGATCGCCGAGATCTACAACCCCGTGATCGCGATCCTGCCGATTGGCGATCTCTTTACGATGGGGCCACTGCAGGCCGCCCACGCGGTGCGACTACTGGGTGTCAAACACGTCCTCGGCTCGCACTGGGGCACGTTCGATGCACTGACGGGCACACCGGCCGCTCTGCGCGACGAGATCGCCAACCTTGGTCTCGAGGGTGTCACCGTGCACGAACTCGCACCCGGCGAGTCGCTCTAAACCAATGACGTTCTCGATCGTCGCCTTCGATCCGGACACGGGCGACGTCGGTATCGCGGTCGCCTCGAAGTTTCTAGCCGTTGGCGCCGTCGTGCCCTGGCTGGAGGCGGGCGTGGGGGCGGTTGCGACGCAGTCCTTCGTCAACGCGCGGTACGGGCCCGACGGCTTGGACCTGTTGCGCCGCGGGGAGGAGCCGATCACGGCCGCACAGCTATTGACAGCGGCAGACGATCAGCGTGCCGTCCGCCAGCTCGGCATGGTTGACTGCCAAGGACGCGCCGCCACATTTACGGGCGACGAGTGTCTCGACTGGGCCGGCGGTGTGATCGGCACCGGCGTCGCCATTCAAGGCAACATCCTCGCCGGCCCGCAGGTTGTGGCCGCGATGGAAGCGGCCTGGCTCGCCACGGCTGGTGCTCAACTTGTGGAGCGTCTGATGGCGGCGTTGCTCGCCGGCGACCGCGCGGGTGGAGATCGCCGAGGTCGCCAATCGGCCTCCGTTCACGTCAAACGCAAGGGTGCGGGGTACGGTGGCGCGACCGATCAGCTCGTCGATCTACGCGTCGATGATCACGTCGATCCGGTGCCCGAATTGCAACGGCTGATCGACATCCACACGCTGTTGTTTGGCTCAACGCCGGAATCAGAGTGGGTTAGCGTCGACGAAGCTGTCGCGGAAAAGATTCGCGCTGCGCTTCGCGCAAAGGGCAACAACATCGCCGCCGCTGGGCTCTGGGACGAACTGCTCGAAGCGGCTCTGCTCGGCTGGGTGATCAACGAGAACCTGGACGAACGCTGGTCGAGCGGCGACCGCATCGATCCGGTCGTTCTAGATCACCTGCTGGACTAAACGATCTTCAACGGCTTCTTGATGCGCGCCAGCGGATCTTGCGTGCGCATGCCATGAAGCCGGTTGGCGAGCTCGCGAATCGCGACCGCTGCGGGAGCGTCCGGGGTGCTGAGCATGAAGGGCAGGCCGGTATCGCCGCCCTCACGCAAGGTCGATTCAAGCGGGATCTGTGCGAGGAGCGGTACGTCAAGATGGCTGGCAAGCGACTCGCCGCCACCCGTGCCGAACAGGTCGTCGCGCTCGCCACAACAGGGGCAGACGCGATACGCCATGTTCTCGACGACACCGATGACACGCATGTTGACGCGCTCGGAGACGGCTGCTGCGCGCTCGGCCACGCGCTGTGCGGCGGCCTGCGGCGTCGTCACCACGAGAGCTTCCGACTTCGGTAAGAGGCTGCCGAGCGAAATTGCCACATCGCCTGTACCCGGTGGCATGTCGATCAGCAAGACATCGAGGTCACCCCAGTGGACGTCCTGGAGGAACTGCTGCATCGCCTTGTGCAGCATCGGACCGCGCCAGAGCACCGCGCCGCCTTCCTCCATGAAGTACCCGATCGAAATCGTCTTCAGATTGTGGGCGACAGGAGGCACGATCATCTTGTCGACCGTCACCGGGCGCTGATGAATGCCGAGCATGCCGGGGACCGAGAAGCCGTAGATGTCGGCGTCGATAATGCCAACCTCGAGGCCGAGCTGCTGGAACGCGATCGCGAGATTGACCGTCATCGAAGACTTGCCAACGCCACCCTTGCCCGAGGCGACAGCAATCACACGCGTCTTGGGCGAAATCGAGAGCGTGCCGGCGGGGGCGGGGGGACGGCCGCCACGCAGGCGGGTTGCGAGCGTTGCGCGCTCGTCCTCGGACATGCTGGTGAAGTCCACGAGCACGCTCGTGACACCTTCGATCGAGCCGACTTCGCGCTGGACATCGCCGTCGATCGTGGCCTTCAACGGGCAACCGGGGATTGTGAGTGCGACGCCCACGGTGACGTGCCCTCCATCGATGGTGATGGCGCGAACCATCTCGAGCTCGATCAGATCTTTGCGGAGCTCCGGGTCGATGACGCGGGACATCGCCTCGCGGACCTGGGTCTCGGTGATAGCGCTCATCTAGAGCGAAGGCTACCCTAATTCGACGGAGGGGCCGTCCAGCGTGCGGATCACGAGCCCGTCGAGCGTCTTCGGATAGAAGTACGTGCTCTTCTGTGGCATCACGGCGCCCGAGCGCGCGACGGCCTCGACTTCGCGCACGCTGGGGGCGCGCAGGATGAAGCCGACGTCGCCACTCTCATCGACCTTGGCGGCTGCATCGTCGGAGTAGGCGGTGTAGCGAATGCGATACGTCGTGGCAACGACGTCGGCTGGCAGGTCGAGCAGCGGCGCGAGAATGCGTTCTTGCAGCATTACTGCGTCAATGCGCGAGAGCGGCGTCTGGTCATCCGGGTTTGGTTGCGCATGCACGAGCAGCGGCGGCAGGTCTTTGCGGACGAGTCCAAAGACGCCATGGTCGTGCGGGATCGCGGCCATCTCGGCCTCGAGCTGGACGACGCCATCCCCGGCTTCGGTAACGGCGAAACCCGCCTCGAGGAGCAGTGTCGGTAGGCGTTCCTGTAACTCAGCGGAGATGCCGCTGACCACGCGGTGGATGGGAAAGATCACGAGGCCGGGCGACGAGCCATTCGTGAGGTACATCATCATCGCGTTGGCCGAGGAGTCTTGTGGGAAGGCGTCACGATAGGCGAGTGCCGTGGCGTAGCGGTGGTGGCCGTCGGCGATCAGCAGGCTACGGCTCTCAAACACGCTGTGGATGCGATCCTGCATGCCGGAGTCGGCCACGCGCCACATCCGCAAGTGGGTGCCGTGGTCGTCGGTCAGGTCGATGATCGGTGTCGGCTCGGAGCCTGCGCGCAGGGCAGCGTCGATGTCGTTGTCGGGGTCGTCGTAGGTGACGAGAATCGGCGATGGTTGGGCGTGCGTCGTGCGCAACAGCCGCAGACGGTCTTCGACGATGTTCGGCATCGTGCGTTCGTGCGGCAGGATCGTGCCGTCGCGGTGGGGGAGGCCAACGAGCGCGATCATGCCGGTGCGCACGCGGCTGACGCCGTCGGGCCCAATAAACGTCTCCTCGGTCCGGTAGAGGCATGGCACCTCTTCGGGCAGCAACGTCCCGTCCTCGCGCCAGTCGTCGAGCAAGCGGCGAGCGTTTTCGGCGCGGCCAACGTCGGGCAGGATCAGGCGCACGACGTTGCGGCTGCTGCGTGCCACGAGCCGCATGCGATCCGCCATCGTAATCACGTCGTACGGCGGCGCCACGACGGAGAACGCCGGGTGGCGCTTCGGGTCATAGCGCAGCCCGCGAAACGGGCGTACGTTGAGCGGTTCGGTTGGTGTTCCCACAGCGGGCGCATGGTATCGGTGCTTGCCCATCAGCCTCACCAGCGGACATTTTGGGCCCGGGCCCAAAATGTCCGCCTGCCCCACCAGACCGCGTACTTAAGCGCCAAGGCGCGAGCTCGACTGCTTTCTGTTGGCGCTCGTGCATTGCGCACGCCGAGTCGCAGAAAGCAGACGCAATCGACAGAGCAAGGTGAGAGCGTCACAGAACACGCGCAGATTTCTCCTACCTTTTCGCTTATATAAGCGAAAAGACTGGTTGGAGGCGGACATTTTGGG
>JAEMTW010000220.1 GCA_016462095.1 Thermoleophilia bacterium | reverse complement strand
CTCGGCGTGTGCGAGTGGCGAGACGCTGCCCGACGCTACGCTGACGGCGATGGACATCGACGACGACGCTGCCCGTAGCGCGATCCGCATTACGCTCGGACCGACAACGACGCCCGCGGATATCGACGCCGTTGTGGCCGCCTGGGCAGAGCTCGCGCCCGCGCTGCAACTGGCCACTGAGGCCTCGGCATGATCGACCTCTCCCGCGCCGGTGCAGTTGCCCAGCCCGACGGCGAAGGTCGCGCAGGCGGCGGTCGCTGCAACGACCGCGTGCGCTTTACGCTCGGGCTCGTCGGCGATCGTCTTGAGCAGGTGCGATTTGGTGCCGATGCCTGCGCCGCTACGACTGCGGCTGCGGCCTGGCTCGCGGCGCGCGCCGAGGGTGGGCAGCTGCTCGATGGCGCCCGACTCGGATTGGCCGAGGTGCTCGCAGGTGCGACGATCGAACCGGCTGGCGCCGAGTGCGCACTAACGGCGGTTGATGCCTTCCATGCAGCGATTGGCGATGCCGTGGCGCGCGGTGCCGTCGTACCAGCCGATCCCAACCGCGTCGTCGTAGCGATGAGCGGTGGCGTGGACTCCGCGATGGTGCTGACGCAGACCGTTGCCGAAGGGCACGAGGCCGTCGGCGTGACGCTGCGTCTTTGGATCGACCCCGAGGCGCCGTCGCCCGAGCGCGCGTGCTGCGCACCGTCGGCCGTACGTGCTGCTCGCGATCTCTGTCACCAGAACGGCATGCCTCACATCGCGCTCGATCTTCGCGACGACTTTCGAGCCACCGTCGTCGATCCATTCGTCGCCGGCTATGCAGCCGGCGAGACTCCCAACCCGTGCACGACCTGCAACGGAGCCTTCCGGTTCGATGCGATCGACCGCGTCGTCCAGCGACTTGGCGCTTCGACGTGGCGCACGGGACACTACGTGCAGCTCGTCGACCATGCGGGTACACCACTCGTCGCACGGGGTGTCGACGCCACCAAGGATCAGTCGTACATGCTCGCCCTTGTTGATCCAGAGATTCTCACGCGGGTGCAGTTTCCGCTTGGTGCGCGCAAGAAGGTCGATGTGCGGCACGAGGCGGCCGAGCAGGGCTTGGCTGCGGCGAAGGCGCTCGAGAGTCAAGAGGTCTGCTTTCTTGGTGGCGGCGCACTCGCACCATTTCTCCAGCGTCAGGGTGTGACGATGACGCCTGGTCCGATCGTCGATGAGGACGGAGTCGAGCTCGGCACACATGCGGGCGCCCTTGCCTACACACCGGGCCAGCGGCGCGGTTTGGGCGTCTCGCGCGGCACCGAGGCGCTCCACGTCCTACGTATCGACGCACCAGCAAACACCGTCATCGTGGGGACCGTTGGACGACTCCGCCGCCGCGAGGTTTCGCTGCGTGACGTGCAGGTACGCGCTGACACGCCGCGCATCGACGCCTGCTTTCGGATGCGCTCAACTCCCGTCGCCGGCCGACTCGAACACGGTCCCAATGGCACCGGAACCGTCTATCTCGAGACGGACGCCCACCAGATCGCGCCGGGCCAGGTTGCTGCGCTCTACGACGGCGAACGCATCGTTGCGGCGGGTATCGTCGCGGGCTGACGGGCCGCGATCAACTTTGCTTTGGGGTCAGACCCCTAAGCAAAGTTGATCCCGAACTTGTCGGATCAGCTTGGCTTTGGGGTCTGACCCCAAAGCAAAGTTGATCCCGGCCGGGCCGGCATCGCGTACCCTGCGGAGGCAATGCTGGCCCACGAGATCCGCACCGCCTTTCGAACCCACTTCGAGCAGAACGGTCATCTTGTTGTGCCGTCCGCGAGTCTCGTGCCCGCCTCGCTCGATCCGTCGGTTCTGCTGACGACCGCAGGCATGCAGCCGTTCAAGCCGTACTTTCTCGGCGTTGAGCAGCCGCCGCAGCAGCGCCTGACGAGTGTGCAGAAGTGCTTCCGCACAACCGACATTGACGAGGTCGGCAAAACCGCTCGGCATCTGACCTTCTTCGAGATGATGGGCAACTTCTCGATTGGCGACTACTTCAAGGCTGGCGCGATCGAGTTTGCCTGGGGCCTCGTGACGGGACCCTGGGGGATCGACCCCGCCAAGGTCTGGATCACGGTCTTTGCCGGCGACGAGCAGGTGCCTGCCGATGACGAGGCGCGTGAACTCTGGCTCGCGCAGGGCGTCGAGCCGGATCGCATCGTCGGTCTCGGTCGCAAAGACAACTTCTGGCAGGCTGGCCCGACGGGGCCGTGTGGACCGTGTAGCGAGCTCTACTACGACCGTGGCGCCAAGCACGGCTGTGGACGCCCCGTGGGTACCGACGGCTGCGCGCCCGGCTGCCACTGCGATCGCTTTCTCGAGTTTTGGAACCTCGTCTTTATGCAGTACGACCAGGCCGACGACGGCTCGCTGACACCGCTGCCCAACCAATGTGTCGACACGGGCGCGGGCGTCGAGCGCGTTGCGGCCTTGCTGCAGGACGTGCACTCCGTCTACGAGACCGACGGCTTCCAGTCGATGATCGCGGCAATCGAAGAGTGGACGGGTACGTCGTACGAGGCGGGCGGCGTCCAGACGAAGGCGCTGCGCGTGCTCGCCGACCACGGTCGCGCGATGACGTTTCTCGCCGCCGATGGTGTGTTACCCGCCAACGAATCGCGTGGCTACATCCTGCGGCGTGTCATTCGCCGCGCCGTCTCGCATGGCCATCGTCTGGGGATCGAGGGTGCGTTTGTGACGCGCCTCGCCGACCTTGTGATCGCCCAGCTCGGCGACGTCTATCCCGAGCTCGTGCAACATCGCGACGACATTTTCCGCATCCTCAACGGTGAGGAAGAGCGCTTCCTACGCACGCTCGAAACCGGCACGGCGCTGCTCGACGAGTGCATCGCACGCGTCCGCAGCGAGGGTGGCGTTGCGATTCCCGCGGCTGTGGCCTTCCAGCTCCACGACACCTTTGGCTTTCCCTTCGAGCTGACCCCAGAGCTAGCGGC
>JAEMTW010000042.1:11163-11402 GCA_016462095.1 Thermoleophilia bacterium | reverse complement strand
GGGTCTTGGGCCGTGCGGTGAAGGGTGCGATCATCTTTACGTCGACCGGCACCACGTCCTTCCGGCTCGAGGTCAAGGTCCGTTCACGGTGGGTCGCTGTCGGAACCTATAAGGCCACCTCCGGCAAGAGCCGGGTGAAGGTCAAGCGCGGCACCTATCGCATCGTCACGGATCCAAGGGGTGCGGCGACGGCCGGCAGACCGCTTGTCGTTCGTTAGCAGCGAGGATCGCCTAGAACA
>JAEMTW010000042.1:0-11153 GCA_016462095.1 Thermoleophilia bacterium | reverse complement strand
TCCGCGCGGTTGTGGTGTCCTCCCAGCAGATGCCGCCTCTCCGCCCGAGGACATGACAGACCGGGGTTTGTGGTGTCCCCCCTCAGAACAGTTGCGGGTCGGGTTCCGTTCCTGCGTAGAGCGCTGCGACATCGAGGGTCACACACTCGACGTTGCGCCGCTCGGCGAGGTTGCGTGCCTGGGGGGCGAACTCGGGGGCAAGCACGATTGCGCGGGCGCCAGCGAAGGTGGCGTCCTTCTCGACGTGCTCGCGGTAGCGCACGACCTGTTCGACAGCGGCTGCGACGGCTTTGACGCGCTTGACCTCGACGAGCACGATGCGGCCCTCGGTGTCTTTGCAGATGAAGTCGACGGGGCCGACGTCGGTGATGTGCTCGCGTTCCAACACCTCGAGGCCCTCCTCGATCAGATCGGGTGAGCGTTCGAGCAGAGCGTGCAACTCGAGCTCGCGGCCCTCACGCTCGAGCGAGGCGTTGTCCTCGAGGGCATGCGTGCTGTCGGCGATGACCTCCTCGATCTCGATCATCAGCGTCTCGCCCGTGGCGGGACGACGGATGGTGATCAATCCCGCCGTCTCCTCGAGCACGGTCGGGCCCGACATGTAGTTGATCGGCTTAAAGCCTTTGGGGCCGTGAACACAGACGGAGCCATCGTCCTTGAAGATGACGATACGATCGCCGCTCGCGAGGCGTGTCGTTAGGCGCCCGGAATAGCCAATCGAGCAGCGGGCGACGAGTACCCGCACGGCTAGCTGCGGGTGCCGTAGTTCTTGGCGGAGTAGTCGGCGAAGGCCTCGCCGTTCTTGATCGCTTCCCACCAGGGACGGTTATCACGAAACCAGTCGACCGTCAGCGCGAGGCCCGTGTCGAAGTCGGTCGTGCGGTCCCAGCCGATACCCCGCAGCTTGGAGCAATCGAGTGCGTAGCGACGGTCGTGGCCGGGCCGGTCGGCGACGCTTTTCAGCGTGGCTGGATCGGCGCCCGTCAGCTCGATGATCTTGTGCGCCGTCTCGATGTTTGGCACCTCGTGTTCGGCGCCAACGTTGTAGACCTCACCGGCCACGCCCGTATGAAAGACCAAGTCGATTGCCGAGCAGTGATCTTCGACGAACAGCATCTCGCGCACCTGCATGCCATCGCCGTAGAGCGGCAGATCTTTGCCGTCGAAGGCGTTGGTCGTAAACAGCGGGATCAACTTTTCGGGGAACTGGTACGGGCCGTAGGTGTTCGAGCCGCGGGTAATCGAGGCGTTGAGGCCAAACGTCCGCGCATACGAGAGCACGAGCAGGTCGCCGGCAGCCTTCGAGGCGGCGTAGGGGCTCGAGCCGTGCAGCGGATCGCCCTCCTGCGAGCGGTGCGGCGGATCGACGTCGCCGTAGACCTCATCGGTCGAGACCTGCAGGTAGCGCAGCTCGTGCGTGCGGGCATAGTCGAGCAGGCGCTTGGTGCCGAAGACGTTCGTTGTGACGAACTCGTCGCCGCCCATGATCGAGCGATCGACATGGCTCTCGGCAGCGACGTTGATGATGCCGTCGCAGCCCTCGGCCGCGCGTGCGACGTCTTCGACGCTGGCGATATCGCCATGCACGAAGGTGTAACGCGGGCTGTCGGCCAGGTCGGCGACGTTCTCGGGGCGCCCGGCGTAGGTCAGTAGATCGATGTTGACGACGTGCAGGTCTGGGTGCTCACGCAACAGTCGCCGGACAAGGTGCGATCCAATAAAGCCACAGCCACCAGAGACGAGAACGCGCTTCATGCGACGTAGCCTGCCATACACGCCGCCACGCCTGCACGCCATGGCGGCAGGACCGGTGTCTCGGCTCGTTCGGAGCCCAATGCGGAGTAGGACGGGCGCTCGGCGGGGGTTGGAAACTCGTCGCTGGTGGCACCCTCGACGACGGTCGTTCGGCCAGCCGCGGCGAGCACGGCCTCGGCCCATTCGAGTCGGGTCACAGCACCCGTACCTGCGAGGTGATGGACCCCAGCGGGGACGACGTCGGGCAGGCTCAGCAGCAGTGGCGCAAGGTGGCCTGCGTAGGTGGGGCTTCCGATTTGGTCCTCGACGACACGCAGGACGTCGCGGGTCTCCGAGAGGCGCATGATCAGCCGTGGAAAGTTCGTGCCCTGCTCGTCGTAGACCCACGCGGTACGCACGACCCAGGTGGCTTCGGGGTAGGCCTCAAGCGCGGCCTGCTCGCCGAGCAGCTTGGTCTCGCCGTAGTACGAGATTGGGTTCGTCGTATCCGACTCGACGTATGGCTCGCCCTTGCGCCCATCGAAGACGAAGTCGGTCGAGAGCGTCACGAGCCTTGCCCCAACGGCCTTCGCGGCCTCGGCGACATGCCGATTAGCGAGCACGTTGGCGCGATAGGCACCATCGCGATCGGTCTCGGCACCGTCGACATCCGTCCAGGCGGCCGCGTGCAGGATCAGCGTTGGCTGATGCTGCTGGGCGGCGGCCAGCACGGCGGCAGCGTCGGTCACATCCAGATCGGCACGGCGCAGGCCGATGCCGTCGGCACCAAGTTCGCGTAGCGCGGCTCGGCCCAGCTGGCCACCCGCGCCGGTCACCAGCACCGTCATCCGTCCAGCACGTCCCGGGCGGAGAGGATCGGAGTGTCCGTCGTCCAGAGGTGCTTGACGCGCTCGTCGTTCCACGGAAACGTGTTCTCGTCATCCGGGTTGTACTCGTGCGTGACGTGGTAACAGAACAGGCAATCGGTCAGCGACTCGTAGCCGTGGGCAGTCCGGCCCGGCACATAGACCGCAGCGGGATTGTCTTCGCCAATGTCGATGCTCCAGGCAACACCCTCGGTCGGCGAGCCCTCGCGCCGATCGAACAGCACCACGCGGACCATGCCCTGGGCACAGAAGAAGAGGTCGTCTTGGCCGAGCTCGTGGTAGTGGAGACCACGAATGACGCCCTGCTTGGAGTAGACGATGTTCGTCTGCATGCTGGGCTTGCCACCGAGCTCGCGAAACCACGACTCCTTTCGGGCCTCGAGAAACCAGCCGCGCGAGTCCTCGTGGCGCGTCAACGGTACGACGAGCGCACCGTCGATTGGTGTCGTCTGGGGGGTCGGGCTCAAAGGAGCTCGATGCGCGAGCCATCGCCGACGAGCAGACGGTTGGCCGAGCGGATCGCGTCGGAGTGTGTGATCACGCAGTCGGCACCGATCAGCGAGTCCTCGATGCGGGTCTCGATGCCAATGATGCTGGAGCGCTCGAGCAAGATTGCATGCTCGATCTCGGCGCGCTCGACGTGGGCGTCCTCCGAGATCGCGCTGTACGGGCCGATGTACGCATCGCGCACCGTGGCGCCAGCACAGATCACGACCGGACCACGAATGTGGCAGCGCTCGACGGTCGCACCGGCCTGGATGATCACGCGGCCCTCAAGCTTGCTATCGATCACCTCGCCCTGAATATCCGTGTCGATCGCATCGAGCACAAGACGGTTGGCCTCGAGCATGTCGACGAGCTGTCCCGTGTCCTTCCACCAGCCGGTCACGATGTGCGGCTCGACGCTATGGCCACCGTCGACCAGGCCTTGGATGGCGTCGGTAATTTCGTACTCGCCGCGCCACGAGGGCTCGAGCGCCTTGGCGGCAGCGAAGATTGGTGTGGTGAAGAGGTAGACGCCGACGAGCGCGAGGTCGCTCTTGGGCTCCTTCGGCTTCTCAACGAGGAGCTTGACCTTGCCGTCTTCGAGCTCGGCGACACCGTACTCCGACGGGTTCGGCACGTGCTGAAGCAGGATCATCGCGTCGGCAGAGCCCTCACGGAACTTGTCGACGAAGCTGGCGACGCCATCGCGCAAGAGGTTGTCGCCGAGGTACATGCAGAAGGCGCTGTCGCCGATAAACTCCTCGGCCGTCAGCACCGCATGGGCGAGGCCACGAGGTGCATCTTGGGGGATGAAGGTGACTTCGAGACCAAACTGCGAGCCATCGCCGACGGCGGCGCGAATCTCGTCACCCGTGTCGCCGATGATGATGCCAACCTCGCGGATGCCCGCCTCGGCCATCGCCTCAAGCCCGTAGAACAGGACAGGCTTGCCTGCGACAGGCACCAACTGCTTGGCGCGCGTGTGCGTGATGGGGCGCAGCCGCGTGCCCGCGCCGCCCGAGAGTACGAGTCCCTTGACGTCCATTACGGGCAAGACTACAGGGAATCAGCGTCCGAGTCCTCGTAGGACGAGCGTGGACGCGGTGATTGGAGTACCGGCGTACGTTCTGATGCGAATGTCACAAAGGGGTCAGACCCTTATGTGACATTAGAAACGCCCCTGGCTTCGCACGGGCGCGTAGATGTCACATAAGGGTCTGACCCCTTTATGACATTAAAAACGCCCCTGGCTTCGCACGGGCGCGTAGATGTCACATAAGGGTCTGACCCCTTTGTGACATTCGAGTCCCGATTGCCAGACGAACAAGAACTAGGCCGTGTGCTGCGGCATCAGGACCGACAGCAGGTGCTCGATGCCTTCGACGTGCTCGCGCATGGCAACGCGTGCGGCGTCGCGGTCGTGCGCTTCGAGGGCCGCGAGGATGCGGCGGTGTTGCTCCTGCGAGTTGATCATCGACTCTTCCGAGCGCGGCACGCTGTTGAGCACGTCCGAGAGGGCAGATTGAGATTCGGTGATCGCCGCAGCGAGATCGGGCGAGCCCGAGATGTTGGCGATGGCGATGTGGAAACGAGAGTCGATCGCGCGATACGAGCCGTAGTCCGAGAGGTGGTAGCCCATCATCTCGGTCACCAATGACGCCAGAAACTCGCAGTCGGCAGGCGTTGCATTTTCGGCTGCCAGCTCGGCCGCACCGAGTTCGAGCACGCGGCGATAGCGCAGCAGCGAGGCCAGTTCGGCGCCGCGCACGTCGCGCACGCCGTCCTCAGGTGGACGGGCTGCGTCGGACGGCAACTCGAGGCTGACGAAGGTGCCACCACCGCGTCCGCGACGCGCTTCGAGATAGCCAGCCTCCTGCAGCACACGCAGAGCCTCGCGCACCGTCGAGCGCGACAGCGCAAGGTGCAGCGCAAGGTCGCGCTCGCTTGGCAATTGCTCGCCTGGCGTAAGCAGGCCCATGCGAATCGCGCGGCCGAGGCGCTCGACGGTCTGCTCGAACGCATTGGTCGTACGCACGGGAGCGAAGACGGCACTGAGGCCGTCGTCGACCGGACTGTCAACAGGCTTCGTCATTGCAGTGCCGACGCTATCAGACTGTCAGCGTAAGCCTGGATTTCAGAACTAGATCTCGGTGACGGTCGACAGGAAGTCCGTCGCCCCAAGGTGATGCAGCTCGGCGCGGCGGCGACCGTGACGATCGATCCGCACGACGACCTCGCTGAGGCTCGCATTGCGGACGAAGAGCGCAAACGAGTCGGGCGCTTCGGGCGGAATCGCCATCGTCCAGCGCAGCAGGCCCTGGATCGTGCCGGCGTGCGAGACGACGAGTGGTTGGCCACCGGCCTGCCAGATCGCCTCGGCTGCCTCGCCTGTCCGCTGCCAAAAGGCCCCGATCGTCTCGCCATCCCAGGCCGAATCTTCGGGATGCCAGATGTCGTCGTAGGGCGCCTCTTCGATCATCTCGGCGAGCGTGAAGGGGCTCAACGCGCCGCTGCCAAACTCCATCAACCGCGGCTCGGTGGCGATCTCCAGTCCGAGCGCCTCGGCACAGGCCTGAGCGGTTTGCTGGGCACGGACCGCGGGGCTCGCCACGATACGATCTGGGCGATCACTGCGTGCTGCGAGCGCCGCACCGAGCTCGCGCGCCTGTGCCTGTCCGATCTCGGTGAGCGGGTCCTCGGCCGTCCAGCGGTGGTCGGGGCCGCTTGTCGCGTGGCCATGGCGGGCAAGCAATAGGCGTGTGTTCACAGGGCCTCGCGGTCGTTGGAGCGGAGGGTTGGGGCCAAGGCAATCGTGGCGGCGATGATCAGACCGACCAATGGGTAGACGAACCCGGAGGTCTGGAAATAGCGCGCGACCCAAGCCAGCACGAGGAAAGAGAGAGCGAAGCCGAGTGCGGCACGCCATGGTGCGGGATCGCGTAGTTGGCGGCGAACGAGCAGCAGCGTCAGCGGCAGCCAAGTCACGAGCGCAATCAGGACAAAGGGGTACGAGCCATCGCGGACAACGACGTCGAGGTCGACGAGGATGCCGCTCAACCCGTAGCCGACGATTCGATACGCGCTCGTGCCGTAGACGATCGTGTCATCGAGAAAAGCGCCTGGTCCCCATACGAGGAAGGGCAGGGTGAAGAGCGCGGTGACGCCCACGAGCCAAGCACCCGCGCGCTTGAGGGCTGCTCCGCCACCGGCCTGCCACGCGGCAACGCCGAGGAAGGGGATCGCCACGAAGGCGTATTGCTTTTGCACCAACGCGAGCGCAACGAGTGCTCCCGCCCAACCCCAGCGGCCACGCAATGACAGCGCAAACGCGAGCACGAGCGCCAGCAGCACGGGCGCATCGAGGATGCCGAACCAGGTACTGCGGATCATCAGGGGGTTCGCCGCCAACAGTGCACCCGCGGCGAGCCGCAGCTCGAGCGCGCCGGGGAGGAGCAGCGCAGCAGGGAGCAGTGCGAGTGCGAACAGAAGCATCAGCACGCGGATGTCGCCAAGCGGTCCGGGGAGCGCGGCACTGACGGCACCCAGCACGGGTAGGCCAGGGAAGTACGCGAGGTGCTCAAGCGCCACCGTTTCGACGCGCCCATCAATGACGGGTGTGCCGTCGAGCGAGTAGAACCGTTCGAGCCCCGTGCCGACGTAGGTGGCGCCATACGGGTTGTGCCCGTCGAGGATGCGCTGGCCCGCCAATTCGACCTGATAGGCCGCGTCATTCGTATGGAACCACGGCGCGGTGCCATCGCGCAGGCCGACCTGCAGCAGCGTGGCAGGCACAAGTAGCGCAAGCACGACGCCGACGGTCGCGACGATCAGCAGCACTCGACGCGCCGGTTCGCGTCGCGGCAGCACGATCGCGAGCACGGCCGCGAGGACGCCTGCGAGCAGCGCCGGCGCACGCACGATCCCAAGATCCCAGTCGCCATTAGCCGCCCGTACCAGCGGTCCGAGCAGGCCATTCGCCGAGGCGGTGGGCGCAACGAACGCCCAGGCGTCGCTCCCGAGCCACGGCACAGAAATCAGCACGAGGCCAACCAGAACGCCGAGCAGCGCGAGTCCGCGGTTATCCCTCATGCGATGCTCTCAGTCAACGCTGGGCTCTCGTCCTCGTCGCGCACGAGCGGAAGCAGCCCCGCCCCGGATGCGAGCAGAGCGGCAATCACCCACATCGCCGGGTCGGCAAAAAAGTTGTCGTAGGCAAGCGCATGGACGAAGATCGTGGCGAACAGCGCGGCCAGGATCAAGTGAGTGGGCCGGTCCGCGTCTGGACGACGATTCCGAATCGACCACAGCACGGTCAACAGAACCGCGAAGAGCGTCAAGGCACCGACGATGCCGAGTTCGGCGGCGGTGCCCGAGACGACGTTATGCGGCGCTGCCTTCTTCTTGCCCGTCGCTGTGGCAAAGGCACCAAGCCCACTGCCCTGGATCGGATGAGCCTCGAACAGGTCGATTGAACGCTCCACGAGACCGAGGCGAGCACTCGATGCTTTCTGGACGGGCTGATCGAGCAGTCGTTGTCCTTGCGGGAGGGCCAGAGCGCCGACTGTGACGATCAGGATGATTGCGGCCAAGGCAATCACGGCTCGCCAACGCCAGACGATGCAGGCGATCACCAAGACACCCACGCCGAGCGCGACGAACGACGATTGAGAGTACGAGACGGCGAGTCCGGCGAAGATTGGAATGCTGGCGGCGGCTGCGAGCAGCAAGATTTTTCGTGGTGGCGACAGCGCGAGCAGCCCGACGATCGTGACGAGGGCGAGTGCTTCGACACGCCCGAACAGGCTCGGGTCGAAGAGCAGCGAGTTGGCTCGGAAGAAGCCGCCATAGGCATTCGTGCGCATCAGCTTCTCGTTCCAGAACACCTCGTGCGTCTGCACCTGCCAGAGCGCGACCACGGCCAAGACGACGGCTACGCCGATCAGGAACCACGGCAGGACGCGCGTCAGTGGGGGGATTGGCAGCAGCGTGCCCGTCAGCGCTGCCAACAGTCCCAGCGGAAGGGTGAAGGCCACAACGGCGTACGTCGTCGCCTCGATGTCGGCAGTCCAGGCCAGGCTGGCAGCCGCGAAGATGACGTACGCCCCCATCGCCCAACCGACGTAGCCGAGCCGGTTGGGTGGCGATGTTCCACGCAGCGAACGCAAGACGAGGGCAATCACGCCAGCTGCCAGCACGAGGTAGAGCGGCAGCAGGTGGTCGGTTGGGCTCGGCGGGGTACGCAGGGGGATGCGCAGGCCGATCAGGAGCGCAATCACCGGCACGAGCCAGGGGTAGCGCTCAAAGACGAGCGTCAGCACAGCGAGCGCGACGACAGCGGCGACGAGTCCAGCGCCGAGCAGGGCGGGCCGGTCGAGCAGCTGATCGGTCAACGACGTGCGCGTAACGACCAGTGGACCGCCACCCGCAGCAATCAAGACGGCGCCGACCACGCGTAGCGGCACCATGCTGGTCACGAGCAACATCGCCACGCCAACGGCAGCGATGATCCCTGCGACAGGAATCAGAGAGGCATCCACCCGGCCCTAATCATCGCAGACGGCGGGCGGGGCGACGCGAAACGACAAGCGTCCAACCAAACCCGGCCGTCAGTGCAAGCGAGAGCGTGCCGATGCAGACGTGCAGCAGCACGAGCCACCAGGGCAGCTGCGTACGCCACTGCCATTCGCCGAGTGCGATCTGAGCCGTAATCATGATCACCAGCGCCCACGCCATCCGCGTTACGACCCTTGGTGGGCGAATGACGCGCGCGAGGACGATCAGGAAGACGGCGAGCACGACGACGAAGGTGGCTGCGATGCGCACGTGGAGGTAGGCCGCGTCGAGCAGGTTCCAGAGCCGCGGCACGTTGTCGCTCCCGGGGTGCGTGCCGGACATCGTCACGACTGCGCCCGAGATAATCACGATCCACGCCCACACAGCCAACACAACTCCACCCGTCGGCAGCCACCGTGGTGGGGTTGGGGACCAGTCGGGGGTGATCTCGAACGTTTCGAGGGTCAGCACCACGAGGATTACAAACTCGATCAGTGCCAACAAG
This sequence comes from Thermoleophilia bacterium, assembly GCA_016462095.1. GTDB lineage: Bacteria > Actinomycetota > Thermoleophilia > Gaiellales > F1-60-MAGs149 > F1-60-MAGs149. The sequence continues at coordinate 1,988 of JAEMTW010000042.1, read as the reverse complement.
AAGTGGCTCATGACGGCGATCGGGTGCAGATCAAGGAGAACCGTGAGCCCACCGAGTGGGCCTTGCATAAAGGTTAGGATGCCAATCGAGAGCGCGCCGCGAAAGAGCCATTTCGATTGCTGGCGAATCGAACGCCAGGCGGCGATTGCCAGCAAGATCGCAGCAACGATGACGGCTAACGCGACGACGCGATTCGAAAACTCGATCAGGCCGTGGAACTGCATGGGTGGTGTCGGCTTGCCCTCGCAGAGCGGCCAGTCGGGGCAGCCAAGACCCGAGTTCGTGACGCGCACGAGGGCGCCAGAGACGACGTTGATGTAGATCGCGCCAAGCGTGATCAGCACGAGTCGACGATAGGCGGTGAGGCTCGTCAGGCGATTAAAAAGGCGACGCACACCCTTAGTATCGCTTGAGAGATGGAATGCGGTCGACTGCAACGGCGTTTTGGATCGTATGGATTGCCCAACCCTCATAGCGCCCGTCAATCCTCGCGCGTCTGACTGGTACCCTCGGAGTGTGTCCGATGACGCTGCCGACCAGCTCGAACCAGCGGTCGATCCCGCACGGCTCGCCTTTGATGAAGAGGCCCTCGCGCTTGCCGACGATGTCTGGCGTGTCGCTCGCCGCCTGGCACGGGACTACCAGGCCGCCGAGGATCTTGTTCAAGAGGCCTACGCCCGTGCCTTCCGTTCGTGGCGCTCGTACGAGTCCGGCACGAATCTGCGGGCATGGTTGCTGCGCATCCTGCACAACCTCGCGATTGATAACGCGCGCAAGCAGAAGCGAGCACCCGAGCAGTTGGGGCTCGAGGCCGACGACTACTACCTCTACGAGCGTCTCGGTGGCAACCCGGTCGCCGATGTTGATGTCTTGGTTGAGCGGCTCTCGCCCGGTCCTGTCTTGGATGCGTTGGCCGAGCTGTCGCTGCCGTTCCGCGAGGTCGTGGTGCTGGTCGACCTCGGCGATCTCTCGTACCAAGAGGCCGCCGATGTGCTCGAGATCCCCGTTGGCACCGTCATGAGTCGTCTGCATCGTGGACGCCGCGTGCTCAAGCGCGCCCTGGCCGACCACGCCGAGCAGGGCACCGTATGAGCACGCAGGCCCGCCCCGAACCGTGTCTGCAGGCCGAGCGCTGCATGCAGGCCTACGTCGATCGCGCACTCTCTGTCGAGGAGGTGAGCACCGTCGAAGAGCACCTCGCCGTCTGCCCAACCTGCGCCAAGTGCTACAGCTTTGAGGCCGGAATGCGCACGGTGGTGCGCCAGGCCTGCGACGAGCCGTGTCCCGATTCGTTGCGTGCTCAGCTGAAGAAGATCTGCGCGGACTGCGACTGCGAGTAGCTCGCCGCGGTTCGTTGGGTCAGTGTGTTGAGCGGGTGGGGTCGGCCGGAACGAGTACTTTCGCGGCGCCCTGTACGCTCTTGACCTATGACATGGACCCCGAAGACTCCCGCTGATCAAGTCCAGACCGTCGGCATCGTTGGCGCAGGTGTGATCGGTGGTGGTTGGGCGGCGAAGTTTCTGGCGCAGGGCTACGACGTCGTGGTTTGGGATCCGGCGCCCGATGGGGCCGAGAAGCTGCAGCGTCTGCTCGACATCGCCTGGCCGTCGCTCGAGCAGCTCGGGCTCGCGCCGGGCGCCTCGCGCGAGCGGTTGCGGATGGTCGACACGCTCGAAGAGGTTGGCGCTGTCGCCGATGTGATCCAAGAGAACTGTCCCGAGGTGTTGCAGCTAAAGATCGACACGTTGGCGCAGATCGACGCCGCGACGCCGCCGGGCGTGCCGATCCTGTCGAGCACGTCGGGCTATCGCATGACCGACATGGCGGGTGCCTCCGCGCACCCCGAGCGGCTCGTCGTGGGACATCCCTTCAACCCGCCGTACCTCGTGCCTCTGGTCGAGGTGGTGGGGGGTGAGCAGACCGATCCGGCCGTCGTCGACTGGACGCTCGACTTCTACACGCGAGCCGGCAAGAAAGCGCTGCGCTGC
>JAEMTW010000219.1 GCA_016462095.1 Thermoleophilia bacterium | reverse complement strand
CGACTACCTCCTCAAGCCTGTGCGGCAAGACCGGCTCGTCACGGCCGTGCGACGGGTGGCGGCAATTCGAGCGGGGTCGGCGCCGGGCGAGACGGCCGAGCTGCGCATTCCGGTTGTGGGTGCCGATGGCGAGACGCTGTTGATCGACCCTGCTGAGGTCGCCTATGCCGAGGCCGATCGGGATCACTCGGTGCTTGCTCTGCGCGATGGGCGCCGCTTGGCTTGTGCCCGTTCGCTACGAGCACTCGAAGATCAACTGCCGTCTACCTTTCTGCGGATTCATCGTTCTCAGATCGTCAATCTCGCGCAGGTTGCGGCGCTCGAGCCGGTTGGTGAGGGCCGGGTTCAGGCACGGCTATCCGACGCAGATGGCACGACACTCGCCGTCGCTCGACGCCAAACGCGTGCGTTGCGGACGGCGCTCGGGCTTCGCTGATAGAGGGCGGCTACGCTGCAACGAATGCACGACTTTGCAGCCATTGAAGAGGCGCTCATAGAGCTGCCCGAAGCGGGCTGGGCGACGGCTGCGAGTGCCGTTCTTGTGGCCTGCGTTTTCGACGACTTGGCGATGGATGAAGACGAGCTAAATGCAGCAGCGCGACGGGGACTGCTGCTGGCTGCGGCAGCGGGCAATCCGGCAGAGTCGATTGGCTTTGGTTCGCGCGCGGCGCTCGAGACGGCCTCCGATTTAGCGCTGGATGGCTTTGGAGAGCGGCTGGCTGCGGCCCTGACTACGCTCGCCACCCAGATTCCCACCGAGTGCCCGTGCGTGGTTGCAGCCGTGACGGAACTGGCTGGCGACAGCCAGGTGGCCCTTGAGGCACTCGCCGTTGTGGTCTTGCACAACGCCCTCGACTGACATGGCTGGCGTCGACGTAGAGAAGGCGATCGCGAAGCTCAAGCCCGCTCGCGTACGCGAGTTGGCGCTGGCCGTTTTGCTGGCCGAGCCCGACGATTTCGAGGACTTGCCTGCCCCGCAAGTGATGCTGCGCAACGATGGCTGGACGGGCGTCACCACCACGATCGATGGCGATGGTTATCGCGCGGTGCTGATCACCGCGGGTGGGCGTCGCACGGCCTCGCGTTCCTGCACGGTGATCGACCCCGAGGGCGTGGTGATCGGCTCGTTTGCGGCGGATGCCGCGGCGCGAATTGCTGCTGTCACAACCGCGGCACTGGTGGCGCCACGGATGCTGCGCGACGAGCCCGTCACGCTCGGCGTGTTGGGAGCCGGGCCGCTGGGGAGGCTCGCCATCCAGGCCCTCACCGAGGCATTGCCGATCGAGCGGGTCCTGATCCACGATCCCGATCCGCTCGTCGCTGCCGAGGCTGCAGACCTCGGACGTCTCGTTGGCGATGCCCCCACCGCCGTGCGCGATGCGTCGCTGATCGTGACCGCCACGAACGCCCGCGACCCGGCTCTGCGCGCCGATTGGGTGGCGCCCGGGGCCGCGATCATCGCGCTCGGTGCCGACCGTCAGGGGCGACGCGAACTCGACTATCGCATCCTCGCCGAGGCCGCTTTCGTCACCTGCGATGCGCCGGCGATTGCGCGCGTGATTGCCGACGATCTACGCGACTGCGTTCTCGAGGGCCATCTCGAGTGGCAGGAGGTTACGCCAATTCGCGACGTGCTGGTGCCCGTGGTCGATGCGCGCGTCACCGACGACGATCTCGTGGTGGCAAAACTGATCGACCCGACGCCCGTTTTGCTCGCACTTGCGCGAGCAGCACTGCGCTGCTGAACTAGTTGTCGAGTAGGCGACGCATCTCCGAGATGATGTCGGCGCCAACGGCCTCTGTCACCTCGGGGTGGTCGAGCACGCGATCGTGCGAGCCCTCGTCGAGGCGATCGACGACGTAGGAGTCTTCCATCACGTCGTGGAGCGGGCGGCCTGCCCCGACTTCGCGCAGAACGTGTTGCACGACCTCTTCGTCACGATGCTGTGGGCTGGGCGGGATGATGTCGTGTTCGCTCATCCCCGAAGCCTAGCCCGACGCGTCCGGGTTCGCTGCGCGACCGAAAGTCACCATTGGTAGGCTCGTTTGCATTCGATCGCTGGAGTACCGATGAACGTCCGCGTTGGCCATAGTCCCGATCCCGATGACGCCTTCATGGTGTGGGCGATTGCCGAGCGCGCGCTCGACCTGCGCGGCTTCGAGATCGAGCTGGTGCCGGCCGATATCCAGACACTCAACGTGTGGGCAGGCGAGGGTCGCCTCGAGGCGACCGCCATGTCCGTCGGCGCCTACCCCGGCGTGCAGGACACATATCGCCTGCTCGGCCACGGCGCCTCGCTCGGCGAGGGCTACGGCCCGGTCGTGATCGCCAAGACCGACCTAACCCCTGCCGAGCTCGCCGGCCAACGCGTCGCCGTGCCTGGCCCGCAGACCACCGCATTCCTCACCGCCCGCTTGGCGCTGCCGGCCTTCGAGCCGGTGCAGCTCGACTTCGAGGCGATCATGGAAGCCGTCGCCTCGGGCGATGTCGCCGCCGGCGTCGTCATCCACGAGGGCCAGCTGACGTGGGAGCAGGAGGGCTTCAAGCGCGTGCTCGATCTCGGCGCGTGGTGGGAGGGCGAGACCGGCATGCCGCTGCCGCTCGGCGCCGTGGCGATGCGGCGCGACGTGCCAGAGGATCGAGCACTCGACCTGTCCGCCGTCCTCAAGGAGGCTGTGGCCGTGGGCCTCGGGCATCGCGAGGAGGCCCTCGCCTACGCGATCGAGTACGGCCGTGGCATCGCGCCCGAGCTCAACGATCGCTTCGTCGCGATGTACGTCAACGATCTCACGCTCGACTACGGCGCGCAGGGCCGCAAGGCCGTCGCCGCATTGCTCGAGCGTGGTGCCGAGGCCGGCCTGCTGCCGAGCCCTGTGCTGCTCGACTTCTTGGGCTAGGCGGACACCACAACCGCGCGGATGTCATGTCCTCCCTTACGTGCGTGAGGGAGCGTCGGTGCGTTGGGGGCAGGGAGGACATGACATC
>JAEMTW010000218.1 GCA_016462095.1 Thermoleophilia bacterium | reverse complement strand
ACACACGACTGCGCCGCCGAGCAGCCAGCCGCCGAGAATGTCGGTCGGCCAGTGCACACCCAACACGAGACGGCTCGGGCCCATCACAACGCCGATGACCAACGCGAGTACGCCGATCACACGCGGCAGGCGACCGCCGACTGGCGCAAGCAGCAGGATCAGGCCAAGCACAACCCACGTGGTGATGCCGCTCATCGCGTGGCCCGAAGGAAACGCCGCCGTCAGCGGCTGAAAAGCCGACTCGGACCAGTCTGGGCGAGTACGACCGACCAGTTCCTTGACGATGTTCTGCAGCACGAAGCCGGCAATCGCACTCCACACAAGCCACTGCGCCCACAACCTGTGTGGGCGCCACAAGAGTGCAACCGCGACTGCGACCACCGCTCCCGTACCGAGATCGCGCGTGGCGAGGCCCAGCGAATCGGCCGGCGAGACGAGCCAGTCGGGATTTCCGACCAGGCCGTGGCCGAGCCAGTCGTCAAAGCGCAGGATCGGGTCCCACGCCGCAGCGACGGCGATCAGCAACACCACGAAGAGGCCAAGCAGCACGCCCGCAGCAATTGCGAGCGAGCCAGGGCGCGGGGCGTCAGTCGACGCCTTGCTCCATCGCCACATCGATCGCAGTCTCCGGCTCATCCTTGCTGGCCAACACGGGTGGGTGCGCACCACCAGGTCCAAGATGCCCTTGGATCGATGGGTTAGACGCGTCGAGCAGCCCCGCCTCGGCGTAGATCTCGAGCTTCTCGCGCGAATCCTGAATATCGAGGTTACGCATCGTCAGCTGCCCGATGCGATCGAGCGGACCGAAGGCCGACTCGGACTTCTCCATGCTGAGGCGCTCGGGGTGGTACGTCAGGTGCGGGCCGCTCGTCTCGAGCACGGTGTAATCCTCACCGCGGCGCAGACGCACCTTGACCTCACCCGTGACGGCCCGACCGACCCAGCGCTGCAGACTCTCCCGGATCATCAGTGCCTGTGGATCAAACCAGCGGCCCTCATAGAGCAGACGACCGAGCTGGCGACCCTGATTGCGATACGTGTCAATCGTGCCTTCGTTGTGAATGCCATTGACGAGGCGCTCGTAGGCGAGATAGAGCAGCGCCATGCCGGGCGCCTCATAGATGCCGCGACTCTTGGCCTCGATGATGCGGTTCTCGATCTGATCGGACATGCCGAGACCGTGACGACCACCGATCTCGTTCGCGGCCATCACGAGGGCGATCTGGTCGGAAAACTCCTTGCCGTTGATCGAGACGGGCCAACCCTCGTGGAAGCGAATCGTGACCTCTTCCGTCTCGATCGCCACGGCCGGATCCCAATGCTTCACGCCCATGATCGGCTGCACGATGTCCATCGACTCGGTCAGAAACTCCAGCGTCTTGGCCTCGTGCGTCGCGCCCCAGATGTTGGCGTCGGTGGAATAGGCCTTCTCGACGCTGTCGCGATACGGCAGGTTGTGGGCGACGAGCCACTCGCTCATCTCTTTGCGCCCGCCGAGCTCGTCGACGAACTGCTGGTCGAGCCACGGCTTATAGACACGCAGGGACGGATTGACGAGCAGGCCATAGCGGTAGAAGCGCTCGATGTCGTTGCCCTTGTAGGTCGAGCCGTCGCCCCAAATCGAGACGCCGTCCTCGCGCATCGCGGCAACCAGCATCGTCCCCGTGACCGCGCGCCCAAGCGGCGTGGTGTTGAAGTACGTGCGACCGCCAGAGCTGATGTGGAAGGCGCCACACTGCAACGCCACGAGCCCCTCACGCACCAGCTCGGCCCGGCAATCAACCAGGCGCGCAGCCTCGGCGCCATACTGCAACGCGCGGCTGGGAACGTCATCGAGATTCGGCTCGTCGTACTGGCCAAGGTTCGCGGTATAGGCAAATGGCACGCCGCCCTTGTCGCGCATCCACGCGACCGCAGCCGACGTGTCGAGCCCGCCAGAGAACGCAATTCCGATTCGCTCGCCGATCGGGAGGGATGTGAGGACGGTAGCCATTAGGCAGAACGCTACCGGGGGTTGCCGTCGGCGAGCGGCGGCAGCATGCCCGGCAGCTCGACCTCGTGGATAAAGCGCGCCCGTGCGTGCTCAACGATCGCCACAGCCACCACCGTGATCAGGATGCCCACGATCTGCACGAGTGACAGCAGCTGACCGAGGATCACCCACGCAGCGATCGAGCCGACAACGGGCTCCGTCATGCCAAGCATGCTCGCCGCGCCAGAGCCGACGCGCGCATTCCCCGCAAGCACCAACGCGAACGGCACGACGGAGCCGAGCACCACGATCCAGATCAGCGTCGTCCAGAGCGGCACCTCAAGCTGGAAGCGCCCGGCCAGCATGACGACGTCGTCGAGCTTGTCGTAGGGAAAGGCCCATGGCGGCACCACAAACAGATACAGCACTGCCGCGACGATCATCGGCGCACCGGCGCGACCCATCGAACCGAGCTGGGCCGGCTGACGCGCGCTGAGAATCACCATGGCAGCGAAGGTGATCATCGTCGCCAAGCCGAAGCACACGCCAATGATCGAGACGGCACCAACGCCGCCACCACCACCGAGCACTGACAGCGTGACGCCGCCAATCGCCACGACCATCACCGCATACGCGTAGCGCGGCAGGCGCTCCCCACGGCGCACGTGCTGGTAGATCGCGATCGGCAACGGCGCGATGTACACAAGCACCAGCGCCAACGCGACATCGAGATAGCTAAGCGTCTGGAAGTACAACGCCTGCGAGGCGAAGATGCCAATCGCCGCATAGGCGATCATCGGAGGCAGCATTGCTCGCGTAAAGCGCCGCCACACGAGCACGACGAAAGGCAGCAGACAGAGCGCGCCGCCGACCGTGCGCACAGTAGAGACGCTGATCGGCGAGAGGCCACCGTCAATCGCGATCCGCGCGACGATGCCGTTGAGTGCAAAGAACACGCAGGCGATGATCACCAAGAGCGCACCTGTTCGATATGCGCCAAGCATCCTGATCAGAACTCGGCGAGCGAATCGAACTCGGTGGCGCGGGCCGA
>JAEMTW010000041.1 GCA_016462095.1 Thermoleophilia bacterium | reverse complement strand
GATCCTCAAACGTCTCAAGTCGGGGCAATCAATCGCGAGTGCCGACAAGAATCACTTCCATCATCGGCTGCTCCGAGTGGGGTATACGCAGCGGCAGGCGGTTGGTCTGCTCTACGCGTGGTCGGGCGTGCTAGCGGCATTCGCGCTCGCAATCAGGCTCTTCCCCTACCGCACGGAAGGCACGTGGAATCTGTGGCCATCGATCGGGCTGACGCTGTTCGGACTGATCGCGTTGTTCGTGACGTACTACGTCGTTGTCGCCCTTGAGATCATCAAGTACAGGCACCTACGGCGGTTTGGATTGCTGCGACGTTCGGCGGCGACGGACGAGACGCCGTTGCCGCGACCATCGCTCCGTCGTCGCTCACGCGCCTAACTGACGCCGGGTAGACGATTGCCGGAACCATCCCTGCTAGGTTTCCTCTCGCCCGGATACGGGCACGACAGAAGACCGGGAGGTCATCATCGCCGGCACGGGAAGCAACGGGGGAGCAGACGCCTCGGGCCTCGCAGCCGGCATGACGATTATCGCGGGCATCCTGTTGGGAGGAGGCGTCGGTGCAGCCGCCGGTTACCTCACTGGTCATCTCGCCGCTGGCATCATGGTCGGAAGTTCGATCGGGCTCGTGCTCGGCTTTTATTTGCTCTACATCCAATACTTCAAACCACGATGACTCTGAGCCCCACCCGTCGCCGCGTCGCCCTTGGCCTCCGCTTTGCAGCGGTCGTACCATGTCTGATCGCACTGCCCGTGTTCTACCTCGCTGGCTGGTCGCTGTGGGCGTGGGGATTGTCGGCAGCGCTGTTGCTCGCGAACATCGCGATCGCCTTCGGCTCCGACTGGTTTTCGCATGGCCGTACGCAGGTGATGGCCGTAGGTATTGTCGGTCTCAGCCTGATTTCTCGGGCCTGGTTGACCTTCGGCGCGCTGTTCATTATCGCCTGGACCGTCGACCGAAAAGTGGGTGTCGCCGCCGCCGGAGCGTTCCTCGTTTACTTTACCGTGGACATGGTCGCTCGCTCGGTAAGCCACGTACTTCTCCGCGGCGACGCGACGAATTCCGCGACGACGCCGGAGGCCTCGGTATGACCCGCCGTCTTGGCTTCCTGTTCGCCGCGTTGATCGGCATTCTCGCGTTGCCGACCTCGGCACTCGCGGCCGCTGAAACGAACTTCCAGCCCGTCCAAGAGTTCATCAACGATTACTGGACCTCGGTCACGCTCGGGCCGCTCGAGATGGGTATTTCGAAGCTCGTGGTCTATCTCTGGCTCGGCATGCTGGTCTCCGTCGTGCTGACGCTCTGGATCGTGCGTGGCGGTCTCCGCACGCAGCCGGGTCGCACGCAGACCGTGGTCGAGTTGCTCTACACCTTCTCCGAGACGAACATCGGCCAGTCAACGCTACCGAAGGCGGCCTTCGCGCGTTGGTTCCCGTATGTCGCCTCGCTGTTCGTGTTCATCTGGACGCTGAACATGATCAGCTTCATCCCGCTGCCGCTCGACACGCACAACCCGCTCTGGGGACCGATCCCCGGACTGACGATCTACGCGGCTACGTCGAACCTATCAGTCACACTGACCTTGACGGTACTGACGATCGGCATCTCACACATCGAAGGTATTCGCGCCAATGGCGTCGTCCCCTACTTCCGCAGTTGGGTGCCGCCGTGCCCACCCGCGCTCAAGCCCGTCCTGATCATCCTCGAGGTGCTGTCTCAGCTGCTGCGCGTGATTTCGCTCAGCGTCCGGCTTTTCGCCAACATGCTTGCGGGCCATCTGCTGATCATCATGTGCATCGGCTTTGTCATCCTGCTCGGCAAACTATTTGTCGCACCGATCGCAATTCCGATCGCTGTTGTATTTTATATTTTCGAGTGGGGCCTGGTTGCGTCGCTTCAGGCCTATATTTTTGCGATGCTCTCAGGCATCTACATCGGCTCGGCTATCGAGCCTCACCACTAACGCCCGTTTAACCAGGAGGATCACGTCACATGGCACTTACCGATCAGGGACTCGTCGACGCTGCAAAGGCGATCGCACTAGGTCTCGGCACTGGCTTCGGCGCAATCGGCCCCGGCGTGGGCGTGGGGTACTTGATCGGTAAGACGATCGAGGGCGTTTCCCGCCAGCCCGAGATGCGCAGCGACCTTCAGGGCATGATGTTCCTGGGTCTGGCCCTTACCGAGGCGATCACGTTCTATGCCCTCCTCATGAGTTTCGTCGCGTTCTTCATCGCCTGATCTGATGCAGTCGCTGACTCTTGCAGAAGCGGGTGGAGCTGGGCTGATTCAGCCCGAGCTCGGCCTCAGCCTATGGACGTTGCTTACGTTCTTGATCGTCCTGTTCATCCTGAAGAAGTACGCTTTCGGACGGATTGCTGGACTGCTTGACGAGCGCCGTGAGGCGGTTCGTGCCAACTTGGCAGCGGCCGAGGGCTCCCGCGAGGAGGCCGAAAGCCTGCTCGAGGAGTACAAGGCTCAGCTCGCCGCGTCGAAGCACGAGGCTACCGAGATTCTCGATCGAGCCCGGGCTACGGCAGCCGAGCAGCAGCGTCAGCTGGTCGAGGAGATCGCAGCTGAGCGCGAGCGCGGTATTGCTGCGGCACAGCAGGCGATTGCGGCGGAGACGCAGCAGTCGCTCGATCGCATCAAGCTGGAGATCGCTGATCTCACGTTGCTCGCGACCGAGAAAGTGCTCGGTCACGCGCTCGATGAGAAGGAGCAGAAGCGACTCGTGGAGGAGGCGCTTGCGGGCGTTGACTTCTCGGCGCTGCACGGAGGCTCCAACTAAGCGTGAGTATCGCTACCCCGTATGCCACAGCGCTGTATAGCGCTGCGACCGAGGCCAAGCGCCTGCGTGAGGTCGATACCGATCTTGCCGCTGTCGCGCGCGCCGTGCGGGAAAACGCTGCGCTGTCGCGCACGTTGGCCAATCCGGCGATCTCGCGTGACGCTAAGACTCGTGTTTTCGCTGCCCTCTGCAAGGGTGGCGATCCCCTGGTTGTCCGTTTTCTCGAGGTTCTGCAGGATCATCGCCGACTCGGCGCCCTGCTCGAGATCCAGAGTGCGTTCGCCGACCGCGTGCGCCTCGCCCAGAACGAACTGGCTGTCGAATTGACGACAGCTGTGGCTATTGATGACAAGACGGCCGATAAGGTTCAGAAGCAGCTTGCTGCTGCCACTGGACTGGCTGTCACTATGGATCGCACTGTCGATCCGAGCATTCTGGGTGGCGTGGTCCTTCGGGTCCGTGACCGCCTTGTCGACGCCTCGCTGCGTCGTCGCCTTGACCTTCTCGGCCGCGACCTGCGTGCCGCCCGCATCCCCACCGTCTGACGGAGAAAAACGTGAAGCTGAGCCCCGACGAGATCGCATCCATCCTCAAAGACCAGATCAGTGGTTTCGAGGACACCGCCGATGTCGAGGAAATCGGCACCGTCATCCAGGTCGGCGACGGCATTGCCCGCGTCTACGGCCTCGAGCGCTGCATTGCCCTCGAGATGCTGGAGTTGCCGCATGGTGTGACCGGCCTCGCCCTCAACCTCGAGGAGTCCAACGTCGCCGTTGTGCTGTTCGGTGAGTGGCAGAAGATTCGCGAAGGCGACACGGTCCGCCGCACCGGTAAGGTGATGAGCATTCCCGTCGGCGAAGCGCTGATTGGCCGCGTCGTCAACCCGCTCGGTGTGCCGATTGACGGTGGCCCGGCGATCGAGACGACCGAGCAGCGTGCCTTGGAGTACAAGGCGCCTGGTGTGGTCGATCGTCAGCCCGTGAAGGAGCCACTGCAGACTGGTCTGAAGGCGCTTGACGCCCTCGTGCCGATTGGTCGTGGCCAGCGCGAGTTGATCATCGGCGACCGCCAGACAGGCAAGACCGCTGTCGCGATCGACGCGATCATCAATCAGAAGGACTCCGGCGTGATCTGCGTCTACGTCGCGGTTGGCCAGAAGGCCTCCACTGTTGCGCAGGTCGTCGAGAAGCTCCGCGAGCACGGCGCCATGGAGTACACGATTGTGGTTGCTGCGAACGCCTCTGAGGCCGCACCGATCAAGTACATCGCTCCGTATGCCGGTTGCGCGATGGCCGAGTACTTCCTCTACAAGGGTGGCCATTCGCTGGTGGTCTACGACGACCTCACCAAGCAGGCCGACGCCTATCGTCAGATGTCCCTGTTGGTGCGCCGCCCACCGGGCCGCGAAGCCTTCCCGGGCGACGTGTTCTATTTGCATTCGCGTCTCCTCGAGCGTGCGGTCAAGCTGTCCGACGAGCTCGGCGGCGGGTCGATGACGGCACTGCCGATCATCGAGACGCAGGCGGGCGACGTGTCGGCGTACATTCCGACCAACGTCATCTCGATCACGGATGGTCAGATCTTCCTCGAGTCGAGCCTCTTCTATCAGGGTGTTCGCCCAGCCATCAACGTCGGCATCTCGGTGTCGCGCGTCGGCTCGAACGCTCAGACGAAGGCCATGAAGAAGGTCGCTGGTCGCCTCAAGTTGGAGCTCGCGCAGTTCCGTGCACTCGAGGCCTTCGCGCAGTTCGCGTCCGAGCTTGATGCAACGACGTTGGCCCAGCTCAACCGCGGTCAGCGCCTCGTCAATACGCTCAACCAGAATCAGTACGACCCGTGGCCCGTCGAAGAGCAGGTTGCTGTGATTTGGGCGACCACGAACGGCTTCGTCGACGACATCGATGCGGGCGACGTTTCGCGCTTCAACGACGGGTTCCGTCAGGCGCTGCGTTCGGAGAAGGCGATTCTGACGGCGATTCGCGAATCGCTCGACCTCTCGGATGACACGATCGAGAAGTTGAAGGTCGCTGTTGCTCAGTTCTCTGCTGGCTTCGAGGGTTCGGCTGCTGCCGCCGGAGCAATCGCGTAGTCCGTGGCGTCCCTTCAGGACATCCGTCGGCGGATCCATTCCGTCAAGAACACGAGCAAGATCACCAAGGCGATGGAGCTCGTGGCCGGTGCCAAGTTGCGTCGTGCGCAAGTGCGGATTGAGTCGCTGCGACCGTTTGCCGATGGCATGCACGAGCTGATCACCGAGACGGCCGGTCGGACGCAAGCGCTGCGTAACCAGCCGCTGCTCGAGCGACGCGAGTTGGGTACGACGGCAATTCTTGTGATGACGGGTGATCGTGGTTTGGCCGGCGCCTTCAACGCCAGCGTGCTGCGTCGCGCACTCGATGAGGCCAAGTTGGAGCGCGCGGCTGGCCATCAGGTCGTCTGGTACGCCGCCGGTCGTAAGGGTGCTGGCTCGCTGCGTTTCCGTCGTGCCGAGCTGCGTCAGGTCTGGACGGGCTTCACGGATCGTCCCGTCTATCAGGATGCCGAGCAGATCGCCAATACGCTCGTCGAGGATTACACGGAGCAGGTCTTTGATCGCCTCGTGATGGTTTTCAATCACTTCGATTCGCCGCTCATGCAGACGGTCAATGCCCTCGAGGTTTTGCCGATCCCGCTGCCCGAGCGACTGACCGAGATGACGCCGCGCGAGCGTGCCATGATGGGCGAGTTGCTGTTCGAGCCCGAGGCGGAGGAGATTCTGACGCCGCTCTTGACGACGGCGCTGGAGACAGAGATCTTCCGTGCGCTGCTCGAGTCCACGGCTTCGGAGCATGGTGCGCGCATGACCGCGATGCGCAACGCGTCCGACAACGCCAAGGATTTGATCGACCGTATTACGCTCGACATGAACCGCGCACGGCAGTCCGAGATCACGCAGCAGCTGCTCGAGGTCGTCGCGGGCGCCGACGCACTGTCGTAGCAATCCGCTTGTCGGAGCAGGATTTGGTGAGCCGCAGCGGGTGAAGATCAGGTGTACCCTTCCCCGCGGAGGTACCTATGGCGACTGTCGAAGAGTTTCAGGACATGCAGGTCGATGGCATGGTCGTCGCGCGCACCCCGCTGCAGCTCGCTGTTGCCCGGCTGCGGCATGACTACGTGGCGCTCTGCAGTCTGCTCTTTATCGCGCTGCTCGTGGTCTTTGCGTTCGCCGGGTCACTGTTCGAGTCGTGGACGAACCATCCGGTCAACAAGTCGAACTCGTCGGGTGTCGACGACTACACGCTGCTGCCCGTCGGGCCGCTAGGCGGCTGTTCAAACGGGTTGGCGAGTGTGGGTGAGCCCAACTGCTTTGTCCTCGGCGCGTCAAACAGTCTCGGCTACGACATGCTGGTTCAGTTGTCCTACGGCGCGCGCACGTCGTTGACCATCGGTGTCGTGGCGACGATCCTGACCGTCGCTGCAGCGCTGCTGCTCGGCGTCGTCGCAGGCTATGTCGGTGGTTGGACCGACACGACGATTGCGCGCCTGATGGACATCGTCGCGGCCTTCCCGTTCCTACTCTTTGCCGTGGCGGCCTCGGTGGCGTTTGGGCCGTCGCTCTGGTTCGTGATCCTGATCATCGCGTTTTTCTCATGGTTCTATCCAGGCCGGATCTTTCGTGGCGAGGTGTTGGCCTTGCGTGACCGCGAGTTTGTGACCGCCGCCCGCATGTTGGGTGCGAGCAACACGCGCATCGTCCTGCGCCACCTCTTGCCACAGCTGATTGGTCCGGTCACGGTCTATGCCAGCCTCTCGATCGCCGGTGCGATCGCGGCCGAGGCTGCGCTGTCCTACCTCGGCTTCGGCCTGCCGCTTGAGATCCCATCGTGGGGACGCATGATTTCCGATGCTGTCCCTGGCGGGCTCTACATCAATGCCCCGTTCTTGATGGTCTTCCCAGGAACGTTGCTGATCCTCACGGTGCTCGCCTTCAATCTGCTGGGCGATGGCCTGCGGGATGCACTCGACCCTCGTGGCGGCACGCAGAACTAGTGGCGCCAACCGCTCTTCCACACACGTACGAAAGGACTGATCCAATGACCACGACAACCCGAGGAGGGGCACGATGAAGCTCCGACAACTAATGATGACGATCGCGCTGGTGGCTGTTGCCGCCGTCGTAGCCGCCTGTGGCTCGAGCAGTAGCACGAGCTCGACCGCAGCAAGCGGTGGTGGAGATACCACTGCCGCAGCGAGCGGTGATTTTCTGAAGGGTGGCTTTGCGGCCGCTGTGACACCCACCAAGGGCGGCACGCTGAAGATGGCGATGAACGACAACATTGACTGCTGGAATGGCCTCTCGTATTACGGCATCTCGTGGTCGGTCTTCTACTTCATGGCTCGTGGCCTCTATGGCTATCCGGATACAGTCGTGGCGCCTGCCACGAATCAGATGCAGCCCGACTTGGCGGCGGACATGCCGACCGTCTCGGCTGATGGCCTGACCTACACGGTCAAGTTGCGCTCGGGTTTGACCTTCCCGGATGGTTCGCCCGTCACGGCCAAGGACGTCAAGGCGACGTATGAGTACATCCTTGATCCGAACATTCAGTGCGCAACGGGTGGCCCACCGGCCTCGGGGTACTACTCCGGCATCGTTGGCGAGTCCGACTACAGCGATGTCATGACATCGTCGAAGGGCAAGAAGAATCCGGGTATCAGCGGCATCAAGGCTGTTGACGAGCTGACAACCGAGTTCACGCTGGTCAAGGCTGACGGCTCGTTCCCACGTGCCCTTGCAATGGCATGGGGCTTCATCATTCCGGCCTCGACGCCGCACAAGAAGACCGAGACACCACCGCCGTACGTCGGTCCGTACAAGATCTCTGATTACCAGCTCGACAAGTCCGTCACGATTGTGCGCGAGCCCACGTGGGCTGCAAACGTCGCTGCCGGCGTGCCCGAACTGGAGAATCAGAACAACATTGATGGCATCGAAGCAGGGATCGGCGTGCCCGATGAGACGCAGTTCGCTCAGCTCAAGAACAACGAGCTCGATATGACGTTCGACGGTTCGGCGCCGACTGGCTCCGAGATTCCAGCGACCGCCAACGATCCGCAGTACAAGGACCGCTTCTACTCGACGCCGGATGCCGCCGTCGATTACGCGGTCTTCCGCACCGATCTGGCGCCGTTTGACAACGTCAAGTTGCGTCAGGCCGTCAACTACGCGATCGATCGTGAGGCAATCGTCAAGATCCTTGGCGGCGCGCTGAGTCGTTCGCCGTGGTCGCAGATTCTCTCCGAGAACCTGCTCGCCGGTCAGTCGCCGGATGTCTACGCGATGGATGTCGCCAAGGCCACGCAGCTGGTCAAGGATTCGGGCGTAGCCACGCCGATCAACATCACGGTCGCCAACTTCGCAGATAACCCGGCACCGCAGGTGTCGGCGTCGATCAAGGAGACGTTGGAGGCGATTGGCTTCAAGGTGACCGTCAAGGCCTTGTCTGCGGATGTCTACTACGGCTTCCTGGCCGATCCGGAGTCCGAGTACAACATTGGTATTGCTGGCTGGGGTCAGGACTATGCCGACGCCATCACGTTCTACGGTCCGCTGCTGCTCTGCGGGCAGGGCTCGAACTACGGACAGTTCTGCGACGAGGGCTTTGACGCCAAGGTCGCGGAGATCAACGCGCTGCCGGCTGGTGCGGATCGAGACGGGCAGTTCGCTCAGCTCTCGACGGACACAGCTGCGAACCTCGCCCCCTGGGCGACGCTCGATTTGCGGCGCAAGGTGTCGTTTATCTCGAACCGCTTGGGCAATTACGTCTGGGGCCCAAGCAAGCAGTACTACTTTGGTTCGTACTTCCTGACGGACGGCAAGTAGCCGCTCGGTGTCTGTTCCACCCGCCACGTCCATGCGACGTGGCGGGTGGGTGCAACCCGTTCAGTCTCGATGATTCGCTTCCTGATCCGACGTATTCTCGGCGGTGCCTTTGTGGTGCTCGTGGTGACGCTGGCCGTGTTCGTACTGTTTGGCCCGGTCTTGACGTGGAAGTCGAACATTTCGCCGGCGCGACTCTATGCCGGCAAGAATCCATCGCCGCAGCAGATCGAAAGCGTCAAGGCCCTGCTTGGGCTTGATCAGCCGTACTACGTGCAATATGCCTACAGCCTGCGTCGGCTCGTGCTCGGCCCAACGCAAGAAGAGCGCGACCGTGTCTGTCCGGGCTCGACGGCTGCGGAGTGCGATCAGCTGCTGGGTCGTTTTGGCAGCTCGTTTGCGAAGCAGCGCTCCGTCGACTCGCTGATTTGGAGCCGCTTCCCCGTCACGCTGTCGTTGGCGATTGTGTCCGCCTTGATCTGGCTGTTGATCTCGATTCCGATTGGCGTGCTGTCAGCAATCCGACCGCGGTCGCTGCTGGATCGCAGCTCGACGGTCTTCGTACTCGTCGGGCAGTCGCTGCCCGTCTACTACTTCGGCCTCTTGGCCATCTACTTCCTCGCCTACAAGTACGAGCTCTTTCCACTCAGTGGCTACCAGAATTTTGCGCTCTCGAACCCGTGGCCGTGGCTCTACCACTTGCTGTTGCCATCCACGGTGCTGGCGCTCCAATTTGCCGCCATCTACGTGAGGATCACGCGCTCTCAGATGCTCGACACCCTCAACGAGGACTACGTGCGTACCGCCCGTGCCAAGGGTGCGAGCGAGTCGCGGGTTGTCGTGCGCCACGCTCTGCGTAATGCCTCGCTGCCGATTGTGACGATGTTCGGTCTCGACCTTGGCCTCTTGCTTGGCGGCGCGATTCTGATCGAAGTGACCTTCGGGCTACAGGGTCTCGGAGCGCTCGCGGTGGAGGCCGCCAAGCGGCTCGATGTGCCCACCACGGCCGGCATCGTCTTGTTCTCCGCAATCTTGATCGTCGTCGCGAACATCGTCGTCGACGTCGTCTGCGCCACCCTCGATCCACGGATTCGGCTGGAGTAGACGATGGCGCTGCTGACCGTTGAAAACCTGCGAACGACCTTCCGGACGGACGATGGTCCGGTCTGTGCTGTGGATGGCGTCAGCCTGACGGTCGACGCGGGCCAGGTGCTTGGCATCGTCGGCGAGTCTGGCTGCGGCAAGTCTGCGATGAGCCTCTCAATCATGGGTCTGCTGCCCGATTCCGCCACGGTCGAGGGCAGCATTCAACTGGGTGAACACCAGCTGGTGGGCATGCCGAAGAGTGAGTTGCGGACGCTGCGCGGCTCTGAGGTCGCGATGATCTTCCAAGACCCAATGACGTCACTCAATCCCGTGATGACGATCGGCTGGCAACTTGAAGAGGCCGTGCGGCTGCATCAGAAGGTGTCGCGGCGCGAGGCGCGCGCCTTGGCTGTCGCCGGCTTGGCTGCCGTTGGTATTCCCAGCCCCGAGGATCGCCTCAAGACGTACCCGCACGAGTTGTCTGGCGGTATGCGTCAGCGCGTGATGATCGCGATGGCGCTGCTCAACCGGCCCCGACTGTTGATTGCCGACGAGCCGACGACGGCGCTCGATGTCACGACGCAGGCCCAGATTCTCGAATTGATGCGCGACCTGCGCAGCGAAGTCGATGCGGCGATCGTGTTGATCACCCACGACCTTGGCGTCGTTGCCGAGGTCTGTGACGAGGTGGCGGTGATGTACGCCGGCCGGATCGTGGAGCGCGCGCCGGTCGACGAATTGTTTGCGCGCCCGCAGCACCCTTACACGTGGGGCCTGCTGGCGTCGTTGCCCGGACGTAATCGTGCGGGCGAGCGCCTGCATCAGATCGCGGGCTCGCCGCCGAGCCTGATGAACC
Source organism: Thermoleophilia bacterium (assembly GCA_016462095.1). GTDB lineage: Bacteria > Actinomycetota > Thermoleophilia > Gaiellales > F1-60-MAGs149 > F1-60-MAGs149. The sequence continues at coordinate 970 of JAEMTW010000041.1, read as the reverse complement.
CGCCAGCAGGCTGCCGTTTTGCGCCACGCTGCGCGATGGCGATGGACGTCTGCCGAGCCGATCCCGCGCCGGTCTTGGCCGCGGTTGCAGGCTCTGACACGGTCGTCGCCTGCCACCTCGATGCCCCAACCCGCGCCCGCGAAGGCGCCCGCGTTGCCAGTGGCGAGGAGTCGGCATGAGCGAACCCATCCTCACCGCGACCGGCGTCAAGATTGGTTTCCCGGTCAAGCGGGGCATCGTCTTCCAGCGAGAGGTCGGCCGCGTGCAGGCTGTCGATGGCGTCGACCTGACGCTCCATCAGGGCGAGACGCTCGCGATCGTGGGCGAGTCGGGCTGCGGCAAGACGACGCTCGCGCGTGGACTCGTTCGCCTGCGCGACATCGATGCCGGCTCGATCACGTATATGGGCGACGACATCACGCGACGTCGAGGTCGGGGCCTGAACGATTTTCGTCGTCAGGTTACGATGATCTTCCAAGATCCGATCGCCTCGCTCGACCCGCGCATGCGGATCGGGCAATCGATGCAGGAGCCGCTCGACATCCACTCGATTGGGACGCCGGCCGAGCGCAAGCGCAAGGTCCAGGAGGCGATGGAGCGGGTCGGGCTCAACCCTGAGCACTACAATCGCTTCCCGCATGAGTTCTCGGGTGGCCAGCGTCAGCGCATCGGTATCGCGCGGGCGATCATCCTTGAGCCGCGCGTGATTGTCTGCGACGAGCCCGTCTCGGCACTCGATGTCTCGGTGCAGGCACAGATCGTCAACCTCTTGGAGGACCTCCAGCGCGATCTTGGCCTCTCCTACATCGTGATTGCGCACGACCTCGATGTTGTGCGGCGGCTCGCTGACCGTGTCCAGGTGATGTACCTCGGCCGCGTGATCGAGCAGGGGGAGGGGGAGCAGGTCTACAACCATCCACGTCACCCCTATTCGAAGGCGTTGCTGTCGGCGCGGCCGATTGCTGATCCC
>JAEMTW010000217.1:2335-3028 GCA_016462095.1 Thermoleophilia bacterium | reverse complement strand
GTCTTCGAGCGATTGAGCGCCGAATCGGGGTTTTGGAAGATAATCTGAATCGCTCGTCGCGCATCGCGCGTTCGGCCCGTCGTCAGACCAGCAAGCGTCTGCCCATCAAGCTCGATCACCGAGCCATGATCGGCAGCGTGGATGCCTAGGATCGCCTTGGCCAGCGTCGACTTGCCGGAGCCGGACTCACCCACCAGTCCGAGCGTCTCGCCCGCGCGCAAGTCAAGATCGACGTCGACAAGTGCGCGCACCTCATGGCTACCCTGCTTAAAGGTCTTCGAGACGTTCTCGAGGTGCAGCACGACCTCGCCCACACCAGCACCAGTGACGGGTGGTTGGAGCGGTGCCTCAGCGAGCGTCGAGACCTTGTCGACGTGGTGGCAATAGACCGTTCGTCCGCCCTCAGTGTGCGTAGCTGGCGGCGCAACAGTTCGACATTCTTCGGTCGCCAGCGCACAGCGATCTTGGAAGACGCACGCCGGCAACTCAGTCCCGATCAATGGCAACGAGCCTGGAATCGTGTCGAGGCGGCGCTCGGACTTGTTCGCGCCACGACGCGGCAGGCAGCGCAGCAGACCGACGGTATAGGGGTGCTGAGGGTTGTCGAAGACCTCTGCAGCAAGGCCTTCCTCAATAATCTTGCCCGCGTACATCACGCCGACGCGATCGCAGATGCGTCGCACGACACCAAGG
>JAEMTW010000217.1:1857-2325 GCA_016462095.1 Thermoleophilia bacterium | reverse complement strand
ACACGAGGTCGAGCACCTCGGCCTCAACCGTCGCGTCGAGGCCTGTCGTCGGCTCGTCGAGGATCAACAGCTGTGGATCGCACGCCAGCGCCATCGCAATCACCACGCGCTGCTGCATGCCACCAGAGAGCTGGTACGGATACCGATCGAGCACCTGCTGGGCATCGGCAATGCGCACGCGATGGAGCGCCTCTTCGGCCTTGACCTTTGCCTCGGCCTTCGAGAAGCCCAGCACGGTAAAGGCCTCGACGACCTGCACGCCAACCTTGATCGTCGGATTGAGCGACTGGCTCGGATCCTGGTAGACCATCGAGATACGGTTCGAGCGCAGAGCACGCAGTTCCGACGTCGACAGCTCGAGCATGTTCTCGCCCGCAATCGTGATTGAGCCGTCGGTGACATGGCCGTTCTCGGGCAGGTAGCGCACGGCAGCGTAGGCCGTAGTCGACTTGCCACAGCCAGACTCGC
>JAEMTW010000217.1:1094-1847 GCA_016462095.1 Thermoleophilia bacterium | reverse complement strand
GTCTCCGTGGTGCTCAAAGCTCCATCACCTCCTGGAGGCGGTCAGCGATCAAATTGACGGCGATCACGAGGCTGGCAATCGCCAACGCCGGGAAGACCGTCACCCACCAGTAGCCGCCAATCACGAGGCGATACTCCTGCGCAATCATCAGGCCCCAGTCCGGGGTCGGCTCTTGAATGCCGACACCGAGGAAGGAGAGCGTCGCAATCGCGAAGATCGCGTAGCCGATACGGACGGTGAACTCCACAACGATCGGGCTCATCACGTTCGGCAGGATCTCGCGGGTCATGATGTACAGCCCGTTCTCGCCACGAAGCTTGGCGGCCTGAACGTAGTCGTTCTCGCGCTCGGCCAGTACGGCGGCACGCACCGTGCGCGCCACGATCGGCGTGAAGAGCAGACCGACAACCAGGATCACAGTCTGAGTGCTCGATTCGATACCCGGAATGATCGACCAATCGTCAGGCGCAGCAGAGAGCGCGAGCAAGCCGACGAGCGTCAACGGCAGTACCAGGAAGGCCTCGATCAGGCGCCCGAGGATGTCGTCGAGGATCCCCCGGTAGTAGCCCATCAGGAGACCAAGCATCGATCCCGAAACAACGCCAATGATGGCGGCAAGCGGTGCAGCAATCAGAACATCTCGGGCGCCGAGCATGATGCGCGCCAGCACGTCACGTCCGAGTTGGTCCGTGCCGAAGTAGTAGCCGTTGACGAAGGGCGCCTCGTGGCTGAGCCCATCCGTAGCGAAAGGAT
>JAEMTW010000217.1:0-1084 GCA_016462095.1 Thermoleophilia bacterium | reverse complement strand
GGGCGTGATGTGACCACCAAGTACGGCACAGATGACCCAGAACAAAATGATCCCCAGGCCGATCAGCGCCGACGGACTCTTAAAAAACAGAATCGCTTTCTCGCGGCGCGCAGCACGCTTATCTGCAACCACGTCGATCTGAGTACCTGGCACGGGTGGCGTTGCGGGAATCTCGTCTTCGATGACGCCCATTACTGGTCTCCCAATCGAACGCGCGGGTTAAGAATCGAGATCAGAATGTCGCCAAGCAATGTGGCGATCATGTAGACGACGCCGATCAGCAGCACTCCCGCCGACAGCACGGGCAAATCCTTGCTCAGCGCTGCTCGCACGAGCTCGCGACCGAGGCCGTTGTAGTTAAAGATCAGTTCCACTGCCAAGAGGCCACCGAACAGATACCCCGTCTGCGTGGCAACAACCGAGATCGTTGGCAGAAGAGCGTTACGCAGGACGTGACGACGAATCACCACGCCGCGTGGCAGCCCCTTCAGAAAGGCGGTACGCGTGTACTCGGCCTCCATGGCGGTGATCACACCCGCCCGCGCCATTCGCGCGATGTAGCCAAAGTAGACGAGCACGAGAGCGAGAATTGGCAGCACGAGCCGGTAGAGCTGCTCGGCTGGACTCAACACGTCGCCCGTGCTCGCGATGACCGGGAACCAGTCAAGCTGCAAACCGAAAATGACGACGAGGAACGAGGCCGTCACAAACTCGGGCAACGAGGAGCCGGCCAAACTGAGGGTAACGATGCAGCGATCGATCAGAGAGCCGCGTTTGAGTGCGGCGATGATTCCACCGAGGATGCCCAGCGGCACCGTAATCAGGAGTGCGAGAAAAGCGAGCTTCGCGGAGTTGAGGAAGGTCGTACCAATCACCTTCGAAACCGGCTCGCGCGTCTTATACGACTCGCCAAGGTCGAGCTGCGCGTAGCCCTCCATGCGCTTGAGGTACTGCGTGTAGAGCGGCTGATCCGTGCCGAGCCGCTTGTTGAGTTCGTCAACCGATGCCTGTGGCGCAAACGGTCCCATGATCTGGCGTCCAACGTCGCCCGGCAAGACATTCGACAGCGCAAAGACGATGATCG
>JAEMTW010000040.1:6246-11599 GCA_016462095.1 Thermoleophilia bacterium | reverse complement strand
GTAGCTCGTCGGGCTCATAACCCGAAGGTCGCAGGTTCGAATCCTGCCCCCGCTACTCCAGCCCGGCCTCGTAAGCGCGGGCAGCGTCGAGCATCGCGGCAGTCATGCCCTGCTTCGGCACCTCGGGCTGGTGGTAGAAGCTGTGGCTCTGCGAGAGGCCCGTCACGAGCAGCATGTGGGCGATGGCATAGCTGAGCGGACCAGGGTTGATGACGGGCACGGGTAGGTTCTCCGTCAGAAAACCGTGCGCCTGATGCATCGTCGTCGAGCCGAGGCAGATCACGTCGGCACCATCCTCGATGCAGCGTTGCGCTTCGGCGAGCAAGAGCGGAAAGACGACCTCTTCCTTGCCACCAAGCAGGTTCTTCAGATCGGGACGCATATTGATCGAGCGAATCGACGCGCAGTGCGCATCGAGGCCGGCGTCGTGGACGCCCTTCTCGTAGATTGGAATCCAGCCATCCCATTGCGTCAGCACCGAGAAGCGCTGGCCGAGCATCAGCGCCGTCAGGTACGAGGCGCGCCCAGGGCCGATCACCGGAATGTCGAGCAGCGAGCGCAGGGCATTGACGCCCGAGTCGCTCATCGTGTCGCTGCAGACGGCGTCGTAGCCACGCTCTTGTGCCGACATGCCGACCTCGTAGAGCGCGAGGTCTGCCAGCATCGAATCGTGGAAGCTGTCGAGCAGTGCAGCACCCGCCTTGACCGGCTCGAAATCGAATTGGATATCGGGGCCTAGGTCGATCGCGGAGGCCTGCAGACGCCGATTGGCCACACCCTCATCGTCAAGCGGGAACGGCACGATCACGAGTACGCGCTTAGGCATCTCAACCTCCGGGTAGTGCTGGACTCGATAACCCTACTCGCAGAAGATGGCGTCAGTCGGTTGCTGCGGCGCGCTGGCGCTGCATCAGGCTGCACCAGTCCCCGTTGGCGCCACCCATCGCATCGACTTCGTCGAGCAGTTCGGCGACCAGTGCTGTGACGGGGAGCTCGAAGCCCTTGCGGTCGGCCTCGTCGAGGACGAGTGAGACGTCTTTGCGCATCAGGGTGGTCGAGAAGCCGAAGTCGAATGCGCCAGTGATCATCGACTCGGCGCGGTTCTCCATCATCCACGACGTCGACGAGCCCGTCAGCATTACCTCGAGCACCTTGCGCGGGTCGAGTCCGGATTGCTCGGCAAAGGTAAGACCCTCGGCGAGTGCTTGACCGACACCGAGCACGCAGATCTGGTTCGCCATCTTCGTCAGCTGTCCCGCACCGGGGCCGCCAATTAGATTGGCGCGTGCCGCGTAGGCACCGACGACCTGGCTCGCCGTCTCCCAGGCTGCCGCGTCGCCACCAGCCATCACGGCCAACTTGCCGTTCTCGGCACCGACCGTGCCACCCGAGACGGGCGCATCGATAAACGCGCAGCCACACGCCGTCGCCTCGGCAGCGAGCTCGCGCGCGATCTCGGCGGAGGTGGTGGAGTGGTCGATCCAAACTGCACCCTCAGCGAGACTGCCTTGCGCGGCATCCCAGATGCTTCGTAGCTGCGGGTCGGCCGGGACAGACGAGCAGACGACGGCGCAATCGGCCACGGCGTCGGCAATCGAAGCAGCGGCGGTGCCAGTAAACTCGGCGGCCCAGCGCTGGGATGCGTCGGCATCGATATCGAAGACGGACAGCTCGTGGCCGGCGGCGGCTAGATGGCCGGCGAGGTGCCAGCCCATGCGGCCAAGGCCGATAAAGGCGATCTTCATGCGGGGACGCCCGGCTTGCCGCGGTCCTCGAGCGAGAAACCTGTCGCCAGCCGCTCGTGAACGCGGCCGGTCGTGGCCATCGCGAGGATCAAGACCAGCTCGTCGGAGCGGGGTGCATCGGGGACACCGACTTCGATTGCGTCGTAGTGGCTACCGACGTAGGACCAGTCAATGTGGGTCAGGGGCACGTCGAGACGGGCACCGACCGGACCGACCTTCTTCGTCGACGGCACGATTGAGGTACCGCCACCGATCGCTGCGCGCATGCCACCACCACCGGGGATGTGCCACATTGCGCCGTGCTCGATCTCGCCATTCGAGCCGACGATCGCGCCCTTGCCATACCCCTCGATGGCCGAGGCATCGCCGCCGAGATGGTCAATCAAGATCGCGCCAAGCCGCTCACCGAGCGCTTTCAGCTCGTCCATCGCGGGGCTGAGGTCCTCGACGTACGTGCCGACGTACGGATTCGTGACGACGACCAGAACTGCGCCCTTGCGCGCAGGCTGCTTCGGCTGCGGGCCAAAATCGTGGTGGATCTCTTCGGTAATCGTGACGATCTTACGGATCTCAAACAGGCTCATCGGACTCTCCTCCAGGCGATTTGAGCAGTGTAGGGTGACCGATCGGCGAAGGCGACATTGGGTGCCTGTTCGATAGAGTGCCGGCAAGGAGATCGCAATGGTTGCCAGGCTCGGAGCAGTGTGCGCGCGGTACCGCTGGGTGGTAATCGTGCTTTGGATCATCCTGCTGGCCGGCATGATTTCGGCCACGAAACTCGTTGATGTTAACGAGAATGAAGGCCTGACAGTGCCTGGGACGAGCGCTTTTCGTGGTGCAGATACGCTCGATCGGGCCTTCCCGGCCTCGAACGCGGGCACTGCCGGACAGATCGTCGTCTTTGGCGCCCCCGGCGCAATGAAGGTGAAGGTGACGCAGGACGTCATCACAAAGGTAATCAAGGACATCAAGACGCTGCCATCGATGGGCCTGGTGGGAGACCCGTTTACGGAGCCGAGCACCGTCTCGCCGGATGGGTCGACGGCGCTGATCAATCTTCGTTACACGGTCAATATCAATGACATCAAGCCCGCGATGTACACGCACCTGCAGGATGTGATGGCTCCTGTCAAAGCGGTACCAGGCCTGCAGGTTGCCTACTCTGGCGCACCGGCTGCTGAGGCGGCGGGTGCTGGGCAAGACATCTCTGAAGGCCTCGGGCTCCTTGCGGCACTGATCATTCTTTCGATCACGTTCATGGCGGTGCTCGCGATGGTGGCGCCGCTGCTCAGCGCCGTCGCCGGACTGATGCTGGGGCTGATGTCGATCACCGTGTTTTCGTCAGTGACGCCAATTACGTCAATTGCACCCGTGCTCGCCGCGATGATTGGGCTCGGCGTCGGCATTGATTACGCCGTTTTCATCGTCAATCGCCATCGTGAGCAACTGCGGGCGGGGATGACCATCGAGGAGTCGATCCCGGCCGCGCTGGGCACGGCTGGACGAGCGGTGCTGGTGGCAGGAGTCACGGTTGCGATTGCCCTTACCGGTCTTTTCCTCTCCGGTATTCCGACGGTGACAATGCTCGGCGTGACGGCATCATTCGCAGTGCTGACGGCGATCCTGGCGGCGCTGACGCTACTGCCGGCGCTGCTGTCGGTGTTTGGACTGAGGATTCTCCGTAAGCGCGATCGCAACGCGCCCCCGCTGGACTCGGCGGGCGAGCTTGCGAGTGGTATCTGGGGGCGGTGGGCGCGTCTTGTCGGAAACCATCCGATTCCCTTTCTCCTCGTGGCCGTTGTGATCCTCGGGACGCTGACGATTCCGTTCTTCTCGATGACGCTCGGGCAGGTCGACGCGGGCTCGGACCCGCCCGGTTCGACAACGCGGATCGCTTACGACCAGATTGCTAAGGCCTATGGTCCGGGCCAGAACGGCCCGATCGAGGTTGTGCTATCTCCGTATTCCGACCAGGCGGGTGCGAAGAAGATCGTCGCCGCGATCAGCAAGGACAGTGACGTCCAGATCGCCTATCCGCCGGTGATCAACGCCAAGCAGCAGGTGATGTTGATCCAAGTGGTGCCCAAATCCTCGCCGACGGCACAGGACACCGAAGACTTGGTCAATCGCCTACCTGGGCAGATTCAGCTACTCGTGGGAAAGAACGTGACGGTCGACGTGACGGGTGTCACTCCCGCGATGATCGCGTTGTCAAACCGCATTACCGACCGATTGCCGTACTTCATTGGCGCGGTGATCCTACTCTCGTTCCTGCTGCTGGTCGTCGAATTCCGCTCCATCCTCGTGCCACTGAGTGGTGCTGTGATGAACGTGCTCTCGGTGGGAGCGGCGTATGGCGTGATCGTGGCGATCTTCGAGTGGGGTTGGGCATCGCAGTACATCGGCGTGCCAGAGGCGGTCCAGATTGAGGCGTACGTACCGATGATGATGTTCGCCATCCTGTTTGGGCTCTCAATGGACTATCAGGTCTTCCTGATCAGCAGCGTCCGCGAGGAGCACCTACGTGGCGCCACGACGCTCCGCAGCATTGAGATCGGTCTGTCACACACGGCACGCGTGATCACGGCTGCCGCGCTGATCATGATCACGGTCTTTATGGCCTTCGTGCTGATCGACAACGTCGTCATCAAGATGTTCGGCATCGGCCTCGCAACCGCGGTGCTGATCGACGCGACGATCGTGCGCCTGATGCTCGTGCCGAGCGTGATGGTGCTGATCGGCGACAAGAATTGGTGGCTGCCGGGCTGGCTGAATCGCCTGCTACCAGGCGAGAAGTCTCCGGTCTGACTGGATCAGCTTCCTATTGGGGTCAGACCCTTTTAGGAAGTTAGGGGCGGCTGGGTTGCTTGGTTGGTTGATCAGCTTCCTATTGGGGTCAGACCCTTTTAGGAAGTTAGGGGCCACTCGATTGCTTGGTTAGTTGATCCAACTTCCTAAAAGGGTCTGACCCCAATAGGAAGCTGATCCCCTTTCGAGAATCAGCCGACGGCGTCGTGCCGCTTCTGGATCGCCTCGAGCATGCCCACGTAGGCATTCTGGAACGAGGCGACGCCTTCGTCCTCAAGCTCTTTGGTGACGGTGGAGAAGTTGATGCCAGCATCGGCGATGCCCTGCATGACGGCGCGGGCGCCGGCCAGGTCTTCGGTGATGCGCGAACCGGGGTTGCCCTGCGTGCGGTAGGCCTCGAGCGTGGCATCCGGCACCGTGTTGACGGTGTCGGGCCCGATCAGCTCGTCAACGTAGAGGGTCGGCGAGTAGTCGGGGTTCTTCGTGCTCGTCGAGGCCCAGAGTGGACGCTGGCGCGCGCCGCCAGCAGCGGCGATTGCCTCCCAGGCACCAGCCTCAAACGTTGCCTGATAGACGTCGGCGTAAGCGATCTTGGCGTTTGCAACGGCCGCCTTGCCGCGGAGGTCGGAACCCTCGGGCAGCATGTCGTCGACCTTCGAATCGATGCGCGAGACGAAGAAGCTGGCAACGGACTGAATGCCCGTGACGGGCTTACCAGCTGCGAGTCGCTCTGCCATGCCCGTCACGTAGGCCTGAGCAATCTCGGTGTAGCGCTCGACCGAGAACAGCAGCGTCACGTT
>JAEMTW010000040.1:0-6236 GCA_016462095.1 Thermoleophilia bacterium | reverse complement strand
AATCCCAGGGATCGTCCCCGGCACCTTGATCATCGCGTTTGGTCGATCGACCGCGACATGTAGGTCCTTGGCGCGCTTGACCGTGTTAGCCGTATCGAAGGCGAGGTCGGCCTCGACCTCAATCGAGATAAAGCCGTCGGCACCATTGGTGCGGTCGAAGACGGGGCGCATCACATCGCAGGCAGCCTGAATGTCCTGAATCCAGAGCGGCTCGAAGATCTGGGCGGCCGTGGCATCGGCGGGGAAGGAGCTGATCGCCTCGTCGTAGGCGCCGGACTCCTCAACGTTCTTGGCAAAGATCGAGGGGTTCGAGGTACCACCAGTCACGCCATCTTCTTCGATGATGCGCGCCAACAGACCCGTCTCAACGGCCGGGCGAGCAACGTTGTCGTACCAGACGCTCTGTCCGAACTGTCCAACCTCAAGCCACTTACTTGCCACGGTGTCCTCCACGTTGCGGTACCCGCGTAGTCTACGCAGTGCTGGCAACTACGCGGGTAACAGGATGGGTGGGGGAGAAACTGATGAGCGAGCACACGCCATTGACATTCGTTGTGCTGACTGACGCACTCGTTGAGCGTGGTGCCTGGGCGCTCGTCGATGGGCGTCTAGTGCGCTCGCACACCTTTGCTTCGTGGCAGGAGGCGTTCGCCTCGTTGGCGCCGATCGCTGCGGTTGCTGAACGCCTCGACCATCATCCCGACTGGTCTCAGCGGGGCGCCACGCTCCGTATCGAGCTGACCACGCACCGTCCGCGTGGAATCTCGCAACTCGACCTCGACCTGGCAGAGGCAATCGATACGATCTTGCCGGAGGCTACTGCATGAGGCGCGTGCTGATTCTCGATCCGCTCTGGCCGATGGACGTTGGCATGGAGGCACTCGACGGCATCGACGTAACGCTCGAGAAGACCGATCGAATCGAGGGGGATGACGTCGTCGCCATCCTCGCAGCACCCGAGCAGACGATCCCAGCGAATCTGCTCGAGCTGGCACCGAATGTGCGCCTCGTTGGCACGTGCTCGACCGGGTACGACAACCTCCCCGCGGTGGAGCTGTCGGCGCAGGGCGTCATGTGCCTGCACGTCAAGAGCTATTGCGACGAGGAGGTTGCCGAGCACACGATTACGCTCGCTGCGAACCTGCTGCGTGGTGTTGCCCACCTCGATGGCTTTGTCCGCGAGGGCGGCTGGTGGCCCTATCCGCGCGAGCCGCGCCGACTCGCGGGCAGTCGGCTTGGCATCGTTGGCTTCGGTCGCATTGGTCGGCTCGTCGCCATCCAAGGGGACGCCTTGCGGATGGAGGTTGTGGCGTTTGACGAGTTCGTCGACGAGGCGACGATGCAGAGCCGTGGCGTGCAGAAGGTCGATCTCGACACGCTGATCGAGACGAGCGACGTGGTCACGCTGCACGCGCCGCTGCTCCCGGAGACGCAGCATCTGATGAACGCCCGCCGCTTTGCTCAGATGCGCGATGACGCCTACCTCGTCAACTGCGCGCGAGGACCCCTCGTTGACCATGTCGCGCTTGGTGACGCCCTGCGGATGGGGGTGATTGCCGGTGCGGCGATCGATGTCTACCCGGTCGAGCCACCGCCCGTCGACGAACCCGCCTTCGGCTGGCCTAACCTGATCCTGCAACCGCATTCGGCCTGGTATTCGGCCGAGGCCAGCCTGGCACCGTATCGACGTCAAATAGCCGATCTTGCGCGGTTTCTGCGTGGCGAGGAGCCAGAAGGATTGATTATGCAACCGGAGGGAACCCGATGAGAGTCGTAGTGATCGACGACACGTGGCCGCTCGACCGCGCTCGCGCCATTCTCGAGCCCTGCGGGGTGACGGTGGAGTTCAACACGGAGATCGCCGGCGACGATGTCGTTGCGGTGCTGACCTACCCGGGCGGCAAGATCGGCGTCGATGTGCTCGACGCCGCGCCGAACCTGAAGGCGGTTGGCACGTGCTCGACGGGCTTCGATCACCTTGCCGTCGATGCACTGGCCGAGCGTGGCGTCTGCTGTTGCCGCGTGACGCACTTCTGTGATGTCGAAGTCGTCGATCACACGATGGCGCTCATCTACGCGGTCCTCCGTGGCGTCGTGATGCTCGACGGCCTCGTCCGTGAGGGCACCTGGTGGCCTTATCCACGCGCGCCACGCCCGGTGCGGGGCTCGATCCTCGGTGTCGTCGGTTTCGGTGCGATCAGCCACGGGCTGGTCGAGACGGCCAGTGCCGTGGGGATGGACGTGCGAGTGGCGTCCGAGCATGCAACAGCCGGCGATGTGACCGCCGCGGGTGGCACCCTCGTCCCACTCGACGAACTACTGGCAGCCGCGGACGTGGTGGCGATCATGACGTCCTTGACCGACCGCACCCGGGGCATGATTGACGCAGCAGCGATAGCGAAAATGCGTCCTGACGCCTATCTCGTCAATACGGCGCGCGCCGCGATTGTCGACCATCTTGCGCTCGGGCGGGCACTTGAAACGGGCGCGATCGCCGGTGCAGCGCTCGACGTGCTGCCGGTCGAGCCGGCTCCGGCAGACGAGCCTGCGCTGACGTGGCCAAACACGATCATCCAGCCGCACGCTGCGTGGTACTCCGCCGAGTCGGACCGCCGCTCCTTTGATGACGCAGCCGAGGACGTGGCGCGGCTCTTGCGTGGAGAAGAGCCACTCAACGGTATGAGGCCTCCAATCTAGGCACGACCTTGCTGCAGTTGGCGGGGAACACCAATCGTGTTCCCCGCCTCGTAGCCATCGCTAGACCAAGGCCTAACCCCACGGCTCAGCTGTTAAGGACTTCCGTGCCGGCCGCGATGTACTCCTTGTAGGGTGCCACGGCCTTCTGCGGCCAGGCCATCGGTGGCTCCCAGAGGGCCGGGTCGTCGAGTCCGAAGGCGGTGATCAGTTCCTTGTTTTTGATAAGTTCGCTGACGCCGGCTTTCTGGCCCGAGGCGTACTGGTAGTTGTCGGTCACGGCTGCTCCCGCCGCCGGAGTATTGGCGGCCGCCATCGCCAGCATCGAGCGGCCGGGTTGCTTCGTGGCGGCGCTTAGGACCATGCCGCAGATCCACGTCAGGCGCCCCTCGATGGGCTGCATGTACTGGATGTTGCGGTCCTTCATCTTCGGGTGCGTCTTGATCTTCCAATACCCGTCCGGCCAGCAGGCCGTGATCAGAATGTTGCCGTTGATGAAGTCATTAACAGTGTCGGTCTGCGACGTCCAGTACGTGCGCACGTTCTGCTTCATCAGAAGCGCTGTCTCCTTGGCAGCTGCGATCTCTTCGATCGTCAAATCGGTCGGATCCTTGGCACCTCGGTTGGCGAGCGCTGCGTACTCGATGACTTCGTCCGGCCCGTTAAACAGCGAGATCTGGCCCTTGTAGCGGTCATCCAGCAGGATCTTCCACGACTCCTCGCCACCGACCTCGGAGAAGTCGACAACGTCGGCGTCGTACGTCAGCGATGTGAAGCCGACGTCGAAGGGGAGGTGGTAGTAGGCACCATCGAAGAGGCCCGGCGCTTTGAGCGACTCGGGTACCCCATCCCAATCCGGCAGCAAGGCGATGTCGAGTGGTTGGATCAGGCCTGCCTCCTTCCATTTTTGGATGTAGCCGCCACAGGGATGGATGATGTCCGCGGCGAAGCCAGAGGCGACCTTGGCGAGTGCCTGCGTGTCATCGTCGAGGAAGGTGAAGGTGAGCGGAGATTTCGCGCCGTAAGGGCCATCCGTGTACTCCTGCCACATCCACGGTGCGCCGTCAGGTACGGGGCTTTCATCGTAGCCTGCCCAGGTGAACACCTGCAACGGCGCATCCGACTCCGTTGCCGGGTCAAATCCAACGGGAGCGGCTGCCGAGGTATCGCCGCCACCTGCAGCTGCGCTGCTTCCCGCGTCACTGTCACTCGAAGACGAGCCACCGCAGGCGGCGAGGAATGCCGCGAGCGTGGTTGCACCGGTGAGAGCAACGAAACCTTTGCGATTCATGCGTGCGTCCATGTGGTCCCTCCTCAGAGAGCCGTTGGCGTGTGTGCGCCGTTAGGGAACAATCTTCGTGCTGGTGGAAGCCTCTGCGGTTGTTCGGTTCGCAACCCGGTCCTTCGCGCGCGTAGCGGCTGTGCAGCCACAGTCATCGGGCGACGTTGCGGTTGTGAGGGCCGTGATCATGCGCGCTCGCGTGCTGGCCGACGTGTCGGCACGTTGCGCGACCGCGACAGCCGATCCAGCCATCACGACGATCGCGACCAGCGTGACGGCAAGGGCCCGCACGACTACTTGCCGACCAGCCGACGGTCGCCGTAGCGACGGATAGCCTCTGCGCCAAAGGCGAGAACGAAACTGATCACGATCATGATCGTCGCGACGGGGATCAGCGTCTGCGTCTTCTCGGGGAACTTGAGGCCCGAGTAGAGGTAGACGGGATAGGTGACCTGGTCCGACGAGAGGAACGACGCGATCACTACCTCGTCGATCGAGAAGACAAACGAGATCAAGAAGGCCGAGATGATTGATGGCACGATCAGAGGCAGCATCACGAGGCGGAAGGTCTGAAGGCCAGTGGCTCCGAGGTCGTAGGCGGCCTCTTCGAGGCGACGGTCGATGCTGGCGATGCGCGGCAGCAGGATCAGGACGGCGAAGGGGATAGCAATCACGACGTGAGCAAGCATGATGCGCGTCAGACCGAGACCAATCTGGCCGGGGCCGCGCTGGAACAGAATCAACAATGCGACGCCGAGCACGACGGTTGGCACCACCAGCGGTACGAGCATCAGGGCGGAGATCAAGGCCTTACCACGCACGTTGCGGCGGGCGAGAGGATACGACGCCATCAACGCGATCAGCGTGGCGATGAAGGCCGCACCAAGTCCAACCCAGACGCTGGCACCGAGCGCCTTACGGATCTCCTCGGAATTGAAGGCGAGGCCGTAGTACTTGGTCGTTAAGCCTTCGAGCGGGAAGGCGGCGACGGTGCCATCGTTAAACTAGAAGACGATCAGCAGCACCGTTGGGAGGTACAGCACGAGCAGGAACACGACAAAGAAGACAGTCAGCAGCCGCTTGCCCCAGGGCGAGATGACGACGAACGTAGACGAGTCCCGTGCCATTAGAGGCCACCACCGCCGGCGCGAAGGAAACGCGACGTCGCGAAGGTCAGGAGCAAGACGACACCGAGCAGAAACAGCGACATCGCCGAGCCGAACTGCCAGTTGAAGGCGCCGCCGATAAACTGGCTGGCAAGCGCCTGACCATACATCGTGCCTTGGGTACCACCGACGAGGGTGGGGGTGATGTACTCGCCGATCGACGGGATGAAGACGAACAGGAAGGCGGCGACGATGCCAGGCGCAACGATCGGCAGGCTGATCTTGCGGAACGCCTGCATGCGCGTTGCGCCAAGGTCCATGGCGGCCTCAAGCAGGCGACGGTCGATCGTCTCGAACGCGAGGAAGATCGGCAGGCAGATAAACGGCACCCACGCGTATGTGAGCACAACGATGACGGTGAACTGGCTGTAGATCAGGAACGTTAGGGGTTCATCGATCAGGCCGATCGCGGTCAGGCCGGAGTTGATCAGGCCCTGATCGCCAAGGATTACCTTCCACGCGAAGACGCGCAGCAAGTACGACGTCAAAAACGGTGCGATCACGATCAAGAGCCACGTGTACTTCGACTTGCCTACGCAAAAGGCGAGGAAGTAGGCGACGGGAATTGCGACTACGACAGCCACAACAGACGAGGTCATTGCCATCGAGACCGACTTGAAAAAGAGACGCATGTACTGGCCCTCGGAAGAAAACTCGACCAAGCGCACCAGGTTGTTGCCCGCGGGGAACGTCAGAAATGGTGCGAGCAGGAGCACGAAGGCGATGCCAACGATCCACGAGCCATACTCAGGAATGCGATTGGCAGTCACCGCAGCAATCAGCAGCACCACAAACGCGATGCCAACAAGTAGGACGGGCACATCAAAGTTGAGCCCCGGAACCATCACGGTCACGTCGACGCTGACGAGCTTCGTCCAGAGTTCCCCGGAGAAGGCGTTTAGCTCGCCATTGAGATTGGCAAGCGCATCGGTGGGCGAAAAGCGCTTGAGGGCTACGCTAAAAAGAAAGATGTAATACAGCGGCGCGACGAAGAGAATTCCCAGCACAATCAGCATCGGTGCCAGCAGTCCATACGTGGACAGCGCGGATCCACCGTCGTTGCGCGTCTCACGACGCGATCGCCGCCGCTTGGG
>JAEMTW010000039.1:3258-11613 GCA_016462095.1 Thermoleophilia bacterium | reverse complement strand
GGGCACTACGAGTACGGCAGTCGCGCGGGGATCTGGCGTCTCGCCCGCATCATCGACGAGGCCGGGGTGCCCGCCACGATCTCGGCAACTGCGACGGCGCTCGAACTCAACCCAGCGGTCGCCGCGTGGATAAACGATCGCGAACACGATCTGCTGGGACATGGCTGGCGCTGGTTGCCGCCGTGGAGCATGGATGAGGCAACAGAGCGCGAGCACCTTGGCTACGCGATCGAGACCTACGAGCGGGTCTGTGGTCGGCGTCCACTCGGCTGGAACAGTCCGTACTCGGCCAGCGATGCCACACGCCGACTGCTGCTCGAAGAGGGCGGTTTTCTCTACGACTCCGATCCCTGCTCGGACGACGTCCCCTATTACGTGGACTGCGATGGGCGGCAGCTGCTCGTCGTCCCGTATTCCAAGACTTACAACGACAGCCGCTACCTCGCGAGCCCCGGCTTTGCGAGCCCGCGAGATCACCTCGAACTATTGACGATGGGTCTCGACCAGCTTGTCCGTGAGCAACGCACCGCGATGATGACCATCTGCGTTCACGCACGCTGGACAGGGCAGGCGGCTCGCGCGGCCGCACTACGGGACTTCCTTGGCCACGCCACGAAACTCCCGAGCGTGGCCTTTATGCGCCGCGACGACATCGCGCGTTGGTGGCTCGACACGGTTCCCACCGCTTGAGGCGGCTGGACCGTATGCTCCACCTCTATGTTCCGTAACTCCTTTCCGCGCCTTGAGCCAGTTAGCCCCGACGGCCTCGCAACCATCGAGCGTGGTTGGATGCGGCTCGTGTCCGAGATCTGTGTGCGCTTCGACCACCCGGATGCTGTGCAGATTCTGGTTGACGCAGGTCAGCGTGCCGAAGGTGACATCGTCTTTTTCGATCCCGAGTGGGTCCTCGAACAGGTTGCGAAGGTGCCGTCGGAATTTACGCTGCGTGCCCGTAACGCTGCCAATGACATCCAAATCGGCGGCGACCAAATGGTCTTCCTGCCGGTTCAGGGTCCGCCGTTTGTCCGTCGTGGCCTCGAGCGGCGCGATGGGACACTCGCCGACTTCGACGACTTTTGTCGGCTGGCCCAGGCGCTGCCAGATTTTGATCTTGTCGGCAGCCTGCCGTGCGAGCCAAACGACATTCCACTCGACTCGCGCCACCTCGACATGGTCCGCAGTATCGCGATGCTGACCGACAAGCCGCTGGGTGGCGGCGCGGTTTCGGTCGATGCGGCCGAGGACGCGTTGGCGATGGCGCGCATCATTTTTGGCGATCGCATGGACCGCGAGGTCTGCGTCTACACGAACATCAACGTCAATTCTCCGCTGGTGTACGACGGTCGTATGCTCGACGCGTTGATGATCTATGCACGCGTGGGCCAGCCGGTCTTCATCGTCCCTTTCCTGTTGATGGGTGCGATGGCGCCGGCCAGCACGATCTCAGCGCTCGCCCAGCAATTTGCTGAGGCGCTGACCGGAATCGCGCTGATGCAGGCGATCAATCCTGGCTGCCCTGCGGTGCTCGGCTCGTTTCTCTCGACGACGGATATGAAGAACGGCTCGCCAGCCTTTGGCGGTCCCGAATCCCATTTCGGTCTGCTCGTTTCGGGGCAGCTCGCGCGCCGCTACAAGCTGCCGTGGCGGGCCGGTGGCGGGTCCTTGACGACGAGTCCGGTGCCCGACGCGCAGGCCGCGTATGAGGGAATGAACACCATGCAAGCCGCATTCCTGGCGGGCGCCAACATCGTCATGCATACCGGTGGCTGGCTCGAGGGCGGGCTTGTTGCCTCGTTCGAGAAGTTGATCGTTGATCTCGATATCGTGCGCACTCTGCGAGCCGAGTTCACGCAACTCGATATCAACGATGACGCACTCGCTTTCCGTGCCCACGATGAGGTTCGTCATGGCGGTCACTTCCTCGGCGCCGAGCATACGATGGAGCGTTTCCGCGACTGCTTCTATCGTCCGCAGCTCGCCACGACCGAAAACTTTCAACGCTGGTCGAAGAATGGTGGGCTCGATGCGGCAGCCCGTGCGACAGGGATCTACGAGGGCCTCCTCGCCGAATACGAGCAGCCGCCGATGGCGGATGCGATGCGCGACGAACTCGATGAGTACGTCTCTCGCCGTCGCACCGAACTCGGCGACTAGCACCCCGGTATTCATGACGGTGAGCCGCGGGTGGCATTACCATGTTCAGATGCTCGAGGCAATGAGTCACGTATGACGGGCGCTCACGCACCAAGCCACGGCCACTCCGAGCTGCATGGCCCGCGCTGGCTCTCGATTAGCTCGGTCGCCATTCTTGGTATTGCAGCCGTCCTCGCGGGTGTGACTGCCTGGAAGAGCGCAGTCATGGAGGGGCATGCGGTGGAGAATCTTACGCTGTCCACGAAAGCCACCACCGATGCGAATGCACTTACGCAAACGGCTGAGCGCAGTATGACCAGTGAACGCCAACTGTTTATCGATTTTCGTTCTGCTCTCGACTCGGACAATAAAAATCGCTCCGTGATGATTTACGGAATGATGAATCCGAATACGCGCGCAGCGATCGGTTGGTGGCGCGAGCAGCCGGAGACGAGTCGTCCAACGTCGCCGTTTGTCTCCGCAAATCCCTCGTGGGATGCGCCTGGAGTGATCATCGATGCGAAAGCCGCGTTGGACAGGTCTGACGAATACCTGCAGCTTGCTGAGTTTCAATTAGGTCGGGCCCACAGTCTTCAGTTTTTGGCTGCTTTGCTGACGATTGCGTTCCTCGCGAGCGGCCTTACGCCCCTCTTCGAGTCGCTGAGGTCGCGTATCTCGTTAATTTCGCTGAGCACAGCCGTGGTCCTCGCGTGTCTGATTGGAACTGTGGTGTTCTGGTGACCAGAGCTGCCCTCCTTGTCGTTGTGATGGGCGTCGTGGCCGTCGTTGTGGGCGCCTGTGGATCCTCAGTTGGAGGGGAGCAGCAGGCCTCGTCGACGATTGCGTTTAAAAGCATTAATTGCGACGGGACGGTTGCCGTGATGCTTCCGTATGGCCGCTTTGGCGCCACGGATTCGGTGCAGATGAATTGGGCGCGTGTCTCGCTCGATAAGTTCAACCAGGATCACAACACGCTGTTCACGTTTGAGCCGAGCAATGTTGACTTTGATGCAGCAGTGGGTGTTGCCGAGGCGCGACGGATCGTCACGAACCCGAACGTGATTGGGGTCGTCGGACCCAAAACATCGGTCGTGACGAAGGCGGTGGGTCCTATCTTCGACGCCGCCGGTCTTGTCTATGTCTCACCGTCGGCGACGAACGCCACGCTCACAGACGGCAAGCTCAAGGGTTTCTATCGGGTGGTTGCGAGCGATGCCCTGCAAGGCCCACGGATGGCGCAGTTCATTGACAAGGTGCTAAAGCCAAAGACGGTTTTGGTCGTCGAAAACGATGAGCCGTACTCGAAGGGGCTTGCAGACAGCATCGTGGAGACGCTGACTGCGGAGGGCGTCCCCAGTCAGCGCATCACGGTCAGTCTCGAACAAAAGTCGTATCAGGATGTTGTCGCGCTGGTGACGGATTCGGTCAATGTGGTCGCGATGCCACTGCTGATCGCGACGGATGCTCAGCGGCTCGCAAATCAGCTCCGGGCGGGTGGAAAATACCCCGCGTTGATTGGGGGAGACAGTCTCTTCGTAGGGGCGTTTTCGGCCCCGGGCGCCTACGTCTCTACCTATGCTCCCGACGCGTCAAAGTTGTCCGAGGGGAGGGAGATCATTAATCTCTATCAATCGATTTTTGGCACGTTCGAGGCGTACGGCGGTCCAGCCTTCGTGGCGATGCAGGTTGTGCTGACGGCTGCCTTGACTGCATGCCAGGCAAATGGAGACGTCTCGCGGAGCGCCGTCACGGAGGCGCTTCCACGTGTGCGCTTTGAAAGCAGGATTCTCGACAGTTGGGTTGCCTTCGATGAGCGTCACGAATTGAAGGATGCCGTCGTGCATATCTATCAGGTTGGTCCGCGCGGTTTCGAACTTGCCGACTGAGCACGCTGCGGTGACAGGCGCGGCGAGGTGCATCGCGGTTTGAGTGAGGGACTGCCGTCAGTGACTGTTCAGGTCGACCCGAAGTGGTCTGACCAAAGTGGAGTCAATCGTCTAGTATCTGCCGCATGACGCTGACGCTTTCCGATCCCGACCTCTTCCGCACCCAGGCCTATATCGACGGCAAGTGGGTCGATGCCGATAGTGGCGAGACCTTTGCCGTAATTGATCCGGCGACGGGCGAGGAGATCGCGCAGGTGCCGCGGATGGGCGCGGCGGAGACTCGCCGAGCAATCGAGGCAGCCGAGCGTGCCCAGGTTGGCTGGCGCAAGCTGCTCGCGAAGGAGCGCGCGAAGATCCTGCGCGATCTGGCCGATGCGATGCTGGCGAACGCCGACGATCTCGCGACGATTCTGACGGCTGAGCAGGGCAAGCCGCATGCCGAGGCCAAGGCCGAGATCGCCTACGCAGCGTCGTTCTTTGAGTGGTTCGGCGAGGAGGCAAAGCGTGTCAGTGGCGAGACAATTCCTGCACCGATGCCGGATCGTCGCATCGTCGTCTTACGCGAGCCGATTGGTGTCACGGTGGGTATCACGCCGTGGAATTTCCCGTCGGCGATGCCGACCCGTAAGGCCGCGCCGGCACTCGCTGCGGGCTGCTCGATGGTGCTCAAGCCAGCCGAGCAGACACCACTGTCGGCTCTCTCGGTGATGGTGCTGGCCGAGCGCGTCGGTCTGCCGGCAGGTGTGCTCAGCGTGGTCACGGGCGATGCTGAGGATGCGCCGAAGATCGGTGGCGAGATGACGAGCAATCCGATTGTTCGGAAGCTCTCGTTTACTGGCTCGACCGAGGTGGGCAAGCTCTTGATGGGGCAGTGTGCGAAGACGATCAAGAAGGTCTCGCTCGAGTTGGGCGGCAACGCTCCGTTCCTCGTCTTCGACGACGCCGACCTTGATGACGTGATTGCAGCAATGATGGTCGCCAAGTTCCGCAACTCGGGGCAGACCTGCATCAGTGCCAACCGCGTGCTCGTGCAGGACGGTATTCACGACGCCTTCGTGGAGCGCATGGTCGAGCTCGCCTCAGGCATCACCGTCGCGCCGGGCTTCGACCCGGCTGCGCAGATTGGACCGCTGATCGACCAGGCGGCCCTCGACAAGGTGTTGGCGCATGTTGGTGATGCTGTCGAGCGTGGTGGTGACGTACTGGTTGGCGGCGGCATTCATGAGCAGGGCCGCACGTTCTTCTCGCCGACGATTATCACGGGTGCCGATATGGATTGGCAGATGTCGAACGAGGAGACCTTCGGTCCAGTTGCTGCGATCCATCGCTTTAGCGATGAGGCCGCCGCAATCCGCACGGCGAATGCGACACCATTCGGCCTCGCGGCCTACCTCTTTAGCCAAGACCATGCGCGGATCTGGCGCGCGTCGGAGGGTCTCGAGTACGGCATGATCGCGATCAACACGGGCTTTATCTCGACGGAGGTCGCGCCGTTCGGTGGCATCAAGGAATCGGGCATTGGTCGCGAGGGATCGCAGCATGGCCTCGATGATTTCCTCGAGTACAAGTATCTCGCCTGGGCGGGCGTCCGCGGATGAGCGACAAGCGCGTGATCATCGTGACCGGTGGTGCGCAAGGCATCGGTCGCGCGATCGTCGAGGGGCTCTTGGCGGATGGGGCAGAGGTCGTGATCGCCGATCTAGCCGGTGCCGAGGAGGCCGCTGCCGAACTTGGCGGCAACACGCTGGGCGTGCGCGTGGATATCTCGAACCCGGAGGACTGCGCGCAGATGGCTGCGGCCACGCTTGCACGCTTTGGCCGCATCGATGGGCTCGTCAACAACGCGGGTATGTACACGTCGCTCGTCCCGACGCCGATGGAAGACATCGACATCGACGAGTGGCGCAAAGTGATGGATGTCAACGTGCTCGGCCTGCACCTCGCAACGCGCGCAGTCGTGCCCGCAATGCGCAAGGGTGGCGGTGGGCGCATCGTCAATATCTCCTCGGGCACGCCCTTTAAGGGAGTGCCGTTTCTCTTGCACTACGTCGCGTCGAAGGGCGCTGTAGTGGCAATGACGAAGGCGCTGGCCAAGGAACTTGGCGGCGACGGGATCCTCGTCAACTGCGTTGCGCCGGGCTTCACGATGTCGGATGGCGTACAGGCCAACCCGGTGCAGATCGAGGCACTGCAGGAGATCTCGGTGGGCGCGCGCGTGATCAAGCGCGATCAGTACCCCGAGGATGTCGTCGGGGCGGTTGTGTTCTTCTGCGCGCCGGGCTCCAGCTTTATCACGGGCCAATCGCTCGTTGTCGATGGTGGGGCGTTCTTCAATTGAGGTCGGTGCTGCAGGTCCACGTGGTCGACGTGGCTGCGGGTGCGGACCTCTCGCGCCCCGGGCCGACGGTTACGTACGACGCCGCGACGAATTCGGCGACCTTTGCTGTGCATGGCTCGGTGCGGGCTGCGGCTGCGGGGCGCTACGTCGTCTGGTCGGTTGTCGCCGAGGCTGCGACCGATGCACTGTTGGCGGCTCCGGTCGAGCTCGAGAGTGGCACGCAAGTGATGCGCTGTGATCGCGTCGACTTTCCTGCCGACGGAGTTGCCTTTCTCCACACGCATCAAGGACCCGGCATTCGGGTCCAGGTCGAGGGCTTGTTTGCGGTCGAGACTGAGGGCGCACGCCAGGAGATCGACACGTGGGGTGCCTGGTTTGAGGGTGGGCCCGATCCGGTCTATGCCGAGGTGCGGGGCGACGAGCCTGCCGCCTTTGTGCGCGTGATGCTGCTGCCGATCGCCATCCAAGGCTCGCCGTCGATCCGCTACGTCAGGGACGAGGATCGTGAGAAGCCCAAGAGTCAGCGGTACACCGTCTTTCTTGATGAGCCGTTGGCATGATGCGACTCGGCGGGCACGTCGTTGCCGACCAGCTCGTCGTCCAGGGTGTTGACACTGTCTTTGGAGTTCCAGGCGAGTCGTTTCTCACGGTTCTTGATGGGCTCTGGGAGCATCGCGACACAATTCGTTTCGTGACCGCGCGCCATGAGGCGACGGCGTCGCATATGGCCGAGGCGTGGGGCAAGTTGACGGGCCGCCCCGGTATCTGTCTGGCGACGCGTGGTCCTGGCGCAACGCAGGCCGCGATTGGAGTGCACACGGCGTTTCAGGATTCGACGCCGATGATTCTGCTGCTGGGGCAGGTGGAACGTGGTCATCTCGGGCGCGAGGCCTTTCAAGAGGTCGATTTCGAGGCGATGTTTGCGCCACTTGCCAAATGGGCAAAGCAGATTGAGAGCGCCGACGACATTCCCGCGGTGATGGCGCAGGCCTTTGAGATTGCGCTGGCCGATCGTCCGGGCCCGGTTGTGCTCGCCTTGCCCGAGGACATGCAGCGTGACTTCACCGCTGTGCCTGACGCGCCCCGGGTTGAGCCCGCGTGGCGGATGCCCGACACCGCTGCGCTCGCCGACCTCCACGGCTGGTTGGCCGAGGCCGAACGACCGCTGCTGATCGTGGGTGGCCCCCGTTGGGATCAGGCCACCGCCGACACGTTGGCAGCCTGGGCGGGTGCATCGGGCGTGCCTGTCGCTGCACAATTTCGGCGCCAGGATCGGCTCGACAACACGACCGCTGCCTACGTCGGTGATCTTGGGCTTGGCTGTAACCCCAAGCTCGATGCGCGGGTGCGAGAAAGCGATTGCGTCGTCCTCCTCGGAGGGCGGTTTGGTGATATTGCGAGCGGTGGCTACACGCGGCTGGAGATCCCGAAGCCGACGGCTGGCCGGCTCGTGCATGTGCATCCCGAGCCGACCGAGCTCGGCAAGGTCTATCGGGCCGATCTTGATATCTGTGCGGCGGCACCGCTCGTCGTCGAAGGTCTTGCGCGCCATGGGGTTCTCGCACCGGCAGAGCGTCAGGCCTGGGCCGACGAGTTGCGCTCCGACTACCTGCAGTGGAGCGAGCCGACGCCGCGCGAGCTGGTTGGTGTCGATCTCGCCTCGGTCGTGACGCACCTGCGTGACACCCTGCCCGACGACGCTGTCATCACCAACGGTGCTGGCAACTACACCGTCTGGATTCACCGCTACTACCGGCATCGGGCGTTTGGCACGCAGCTCGCGCCGACCAGTGGCGCGATGGGCTATGGAATTCCCGCTGCGATTGCGGCGGCGCTGCACGATCGTTCACGCACGGTCGTGGCCTTTGCGGGCGACGGCTGCTTTCAGATGGCGGGCCACGAGTTGGCGACTGCCATCCAAGAGCAGTTGCGTCTGGTCGTCCTGGTCTGCGACAACGGCATGCTGGGCACGATTCGGATGCATCAAGAACGCTCCTA
>JAEMTW010000039.1:0-3158 GCA_016462095.1 Thermoleophilia bacterium | reverse complement strand
GGTTGCTGCCATAAAGATCTACGCGTTGCACTGCGGGGGAGACCTCCAAGATGTCGGGATCTTCGACTACGAGCACCTGCAGGCGGGCGAGGCGCTCTACAACCCGTATTACATGTACGTGATCACGCATCCGCAGGGGAATGTGCTGCTCGATACGGGTGCGCATCCGACACTGCGGACCGATCCGCGCTCGCGGCTTGGCGAGATGGCGGATGTGTTCGAGGCGCTGCTCGAGCCGGAAGACACCGTGCCTGGCTGTCTCGCGCGGATCGGGATGACACCCGAGGACATCAGTGTGGTCGTGCAGTCACACCTGCACTTCGATCATGCGGGTGGTCTTGAACACCTTGTGCACGCGCCGGTCTATATCCAGCAGGCCGAGCTCGACTACGCCTTCGATCGCACGCATGACCAGGCCGAGATCTACCTTGTTGACGACTTCTCGGCGGGCGTCGACTGGCGGCCCGTGACGGGCACGCACGACATCTTCGGTGACGGTGCGCTCGTGCTGCACTCGACGCCGGGCCATACCGCCGGGCATCAGTCACTCTGGGTGAATACCTCGAGCCAGCCAACGTTTCTGCTCTGCGACGCGGCGTATCTGATCGCTCCAATGCGTGGGCGACGACTGCCTGGTGTGCTCTGGAACGGCGAGGCAATGCTCGCATCGTGGGATCAGATCGAGGCGATCGAACGTGAGACCGGTGCGCGTCTAATCGCGACGCACGAACTCGATTACGAGACCGCCGTGCCAAAGCCGCCGGACGGCTGGGGGTGAGCAACTGCGGGTGAGTCGGTGGCGGCTGGCTCAGACCCGCGATCGTCGGATTCGCATTGAAGCGCGCCGCGTTCTAGCCTATCGACGCAATGTTTTCTCCGATTCGTCCTCCCGTCGAGATCATGTCCGCGACCGACATCGCGCGACTCGACACGGCCTGGCGCGAGATCGTGTCCGAGATGGGCGTGCAGTTCGAGCACCCTGAGGCGCTGGCGATTCTTGCCGAGGCGGGCCAAAGGGTCGAGGGGGAGACGGTCTACTTCGACGCTGACTGGGTTGCGAGCAAGGTTGCTGAGGCGCCGTCGAGTTTTGTCTGGGAGGGGCGCAATGCTGAGCGATCGATTCCGATTGGCTCGGGCGTGATGTCGTTCGTGCCGGCCTATGGCGCACCGTTCGTCCGTCGCGCCGGCCAGCGCTCGTCGGCGACACTCGCCGACCTCACCGACCTGGTGGCGCTGATCCAAGATGCGCCCGAACTCGATTCGGCCGGCGGCGTGGTCTGCGAACCGCAAGACGTGCCGATTGAGTATCGGCACCTGCACCTCGTTCGCACGCTCGCCGTGCTTTCCGACAAGCCTTTCATGGCGGCCGTCTCGTCGAAAGAGGCGGCTGAAGACAGTGTGGCAATGGCAGAGATCCTGTTTCAAGGCCTCGCTGGTCGGACGGTGATGACCGCGATTCTCAACTCCAATTCGCCGCTGCGCTGGGATGGTCGGATGACCGACGCGATGCTCGTCTTGGCCAAACACAACCAGGCGGCAATCGTGATGCCGGGCGCCATGCTCGGGGCGATGGCGCCCGTCACGCTTGCTGGCGGGCTGGCACTGCTGCTGGCGGAGGCCTTTGCAGCGATCGCCTTGATCCAGGTCGTGCGCCCAGGTGCACCCGTCTTGCTGGGTGGTGGACTGCCTGTCACCGACATGCAGTCGGGTGCAGCCGGATTTGCCGGGCCAGAGATTGGGATCAGCCTGCTCGTTGGTGGCCAGCTCGCGCGCCACTATGGTCTGCCCTGGCGCGCACTCGGTGGGGGTTTGACGACGAGCCAGACGGTGGATGCTCAGGCGGGCTGGGAGTCGATGCAGGTGATGAGCGCGGCCTTTGCTGCGCAGGCCGACGTGGTGATGCACGCCGCGGGTTGGTTGGACGCCGGGCTCGTGACCAGCTTCGAGAAGGTGATTGCCGATCTCGACCTGATCGCCTCGTTGCAGGTGGAATACGGCCCCTTCGTCGTCGATGACGACACGCTTGCGTTGGATGCGATCCGCGAGGTTGGACCGGCGGGGCACTTCTTCGGGGTCGAGCACACGATGTCGCGATTTCGCACCTGTTTTCATCGTGCCGAACTCGCCTCGACGGCCAACTTTGACCGTTGGACGCGCTCTGGTGGACTGACGGCTGAGCAGCGGGCAGAGGAGCTCTGGCGCAACCGCCTTGAGGCTCATGTGCCGCCACCGATCGACGAGGCAATCTTGCGCGAACTCGATGCCTACATCGCGCGTCGCACGAGCGAACTGGGCTGAGCCTCAGCGTCCGGCGAGCAGATAGCCGATGGTCTCGACGAGGTCGGTGTCTTCTCCCGCTGCCGCGACGGCACCATCGCCAAGTTCTTCAACGAGGCGACAGGCGGCGTGCAATTCGCTGAGGCGCGAAGCGTACGCCGTCGCGTCGGCGACGTTCTCGTCATGGCCCTCAAGCGCGTAGACGGGAGCGAACCGTGCGAGGCGCTCGAGCAGCGCACGCGTACCCGTGGTCGTCAGATAGACCGGATCGCCCCAGAGGCACTGATAGAGCGCGTCGCCGAGAAACAAGACGCGATCCTCGGGCTCCCACACCACGACCGAGTCGTCGGCGTGGTCGCCACCAACCCAGCGCAGCTCGACCGTCGTGTCGCCGAGGTCGACATGGTGCGATTCGGAGAAGGTGACCTGCGGCACGACGATGTGCAGGCCGTTGCGGTCGGGTAGTTCCTCCCGGATGTGGGGGAGGGAGAACTCGAGCTCGAGACCATCGCGCACGCGCTGCTCCAGCGCTGCGTCGGACCAGTCGTAGGCGGCCTGGATGGCGACACCTGCGGCGGTCTTCTCGCAGGCAATCACGGGTACGTCGAGCGCGGCCGAGCCGAACGAGTGGTCCCAGTGCCAATGCGTCAGCGCGATGCCGATGATGGGTGGGCGATCCCGCGCTGCGAGCTCCCGTGCGAACGCACCAAGGTGGGCGGGGGAGGCGCCGCCGTCGACGATCAGCGTGCCGGCCGTGCCACGGATCGCTCCGAGCACAGGTCGGTCCGTGCGCTCGTCGGGCGTGAAGCGATCGACGCGAGCAGAGACCGCTTCGATGCGACAGTCGGGCATGGCAGCAGTGTACGAGGACTAAACGGAAC
>JAEMTW010000216.1:1942-3054 GCA_016462095.1 Thermoleophilia bacterium | reverse complement strand
GTTGAC
Organism: Thermoleophilia bacterium; assembly: GCA_016462095.1. Lineage (GTDB taxonomy): Bacteria > Actinomycetota > Thermoleophilia > Gaiellales > F1-60-MAGs149 > F1-60-MAGs149. Next base: position 3,048 of record JAEMTW010000216.1, on the reverse strand, counting down.
GGCGCTGTAGAAACAGCCTCCGCCCGTCACCTCGAGGACATGAAAACCGGCGCTGTCCAGCATCTCGCAGGCCTCGAGCTGAAGCGAGGTGGGCACACGACCGGCGATCGGGTCTTGCGCCAAAAGCCGCAGGGTGGTGTCGACGAGACGAGCCATCAGAATGAAAGGGTAGCGATCCTAGAGGCGGAACGGCTACGCGCGCGACATGTAACGACCCTCGCGGGTGTCAACTTTGATGGTATCGCCCTCATTGACAAAGAGTGGAACCTGCACCGTGGCGCCGGTTTCCAGCGTGGCGGCCTTCATCACGTTCGACACGGTGTCGCCTTTGACGCCGGGCTCCGTGGCGGTCACGACCAGCTCGACCGAGGCAGGCAGCTGCAACGAGGCCGGGTTGTCGTCGACCGACAAGAGTTGCACCGTGTCGCCCTCCTTCAACCACTGCAGATCGTCGGCGCAGACTGCACGCGACAACGAGACCTGCTCGAAGGTCTCGGTATCCATCATCACGACTTCCGTGCCATCGTCGTAGAGGAACTGCATGTCGGCGACGGAGGTGAGGATGCGTGGAAACTTTTCGCCAGCGCGGAAGGTGCGATCGACGACGGCGCCTGTGCTGAACATCTTCAACTTCGTGCGCACAAACGCGCCACCCTTGCCGGGCTTGACGTGCTGAAACTCGACGATCCGATAGATCGTGCCCTCGACATCGATGTGCATGCCGTTCTTGAATTGGTTCGTCGAAACGTGTTCGGCCATGTCGGAGAGGGTAGCGGTCCAACTTTGCTTTGGGGTCAGACCCCTAAGCAAAGCCGATCTCGGCCGTCTTCGATCAACAAGCTGGACTTTGCTTAGGGGTCTGACCCCAAAGCAAAGTTGATCGGCCTCTACCCGGCAGTCTCAACAAGGTCCTTGGTAAAGCCAGTCAGAATTTCGTGTCCAGACGCGGTCACGACGACGTGGTCTTCGATCCGGATCCCCCACTTGCCGGGGCGATAGATGCCAGGCTCGACCGTCACGAGCTGGCCTGCTGCGAGCACGTCCTCGGATCCCTTGCGGAGCGTCGGTCCCTCGTGGACCTCGAGCCCCGTGCCGTGTCCGAGGCC
>JAEMTW010000216.1:0-1842 GCA_016462095.1 Thermoleophilia bacterium | reverse complement strand
CGCCCCACCAGTTGGCCCTGCGCGATGTTGGAGTAGACGACTTCGAGAATGTCGGATGCGTGCCGCGTGGCCGCGATCTCGGCTGCACTCTTGACCAGCCGGAGCGCTTCGATCAGCCCCTCTGTCGCAACGAACTGAGAGCCGCTTGGCAGCAGTGCTCGTAGCCGTTCGACCAGCGCGTACGGCATCGAACCCTCAAAGCCAATGCTCGTGCAGCCAGGTGCGAACTCGGCCAGCTGTTCGATCGTTCGACCCGCGATATCGCGGTCAAGGATCTCCACGTCAAGCACGGCGCGGAGCGGCTCGACGGCGTCTTGGTAGCGGAAATCGGTCACCAGCACAGCGCGTTCGGCCGACAACACGACGATGCCATTCGAACCGGTATAGCCGGTCAGGTAGCGCACGTTGACGAGGTTCGTCACGATCAGCGCGTCAATTTCGGTTAGTGCCGCGACGGCCCGAGCGAGCCGGTGGGTGTGCTCAGACACCTTTCGTCGCCTGCATCAGCCAGGTGATCGCCTCGTGGTATCCGTCCTCGCCATGGCCACTAATGCGGTGCGCGACGACGTCGGCAATTACCGATTGTCGCCGCCACTCTTCGCGGGCATTGATATCGGACAGGTGGACCTCAACAATCGGGACGGTGACAATCTCTAGAGCGTCGCGCAGCGCATAGGCATAGTGCGTCCACGCACCGGGATTAATAATCACGCCGCTCGCCCAACCGCGACACTCGTGAATGTGGTCGATCAAGGCGCCCTCATGGTTGGTCTGAAAGCAACGCGCCGTCGTGCCTGCCGCGCGCGACCACTCGTAGATCTTGCTCTCGAGCTCGCCTAACGTCAGCGTCCCGTACTGCGCCGGGTCGCGCTGGCCAAGCATATTGAGGTTGACTCCGTTAAAGACCGCGATCATGCGTGCAGTCTACGCGGCTCACACCACGCCGTTCGTGACTAGCTGTGAGAGACCGCGGCAACCGCGGCCTCGACGACAGCATCGTCGAGATCGACGCCCCAAACGGCACGCCCCGGAGCCTCAAGGAGTACGAACTTCGTACGGCCAGCACTGCGCTTCTTGTCCGAGCGCATCGCTGTCAGCACGGCGTCGACAGCGACATCCTCAGCAACCGTCGGGAGCCCCTGGCGTGCGAGTAGAGCGACGACCTCAGCCGTGACTGCAGGCGACAGACCCGCTTCGCTGACGGACAAGGAGAGCGCGGCTACAAGGCCAATCGCAATCGCCTCACCGTGCAGGTAGCGGCCGGCTGCTGCGTGCTCGATGCCATGACCAATCGTGTGGCCGAGGTTGAGGATGGCACGCTCGCCCGCCTCTTTCGGATCGGCCGCCACGACGCGATTCTTGAGTGCCGCAGAGCGACGAATCAGCGTTGCCTGCGCCTGGTCTTCGCCGCGTGTCGAGGGCCACTTGCGCACAAGCTCCCACAGCGCATCCCCAGCCAACAGTCCAGATTTGAGCGCCTCAGTAAAGCCAGCGGCCCACTCGCGTTGTGGCAGGGTGCCGAGCAGCGTGGGGTCACTCAGTACCGTGAGCGGCGGATGAAACGAGCCGACGTCGTTCTTCGCGGCGACGTCAATGCCCGTCTTGCCACCAATACCTGCGTCGACCTGGCCGACCAGCGTTGTCGGGCACGAGATCCACGGCAAGCCGCGACGGAAGGTCGCGGCCGCAAAGCCGGCGACGTCGGTCACGGCTCCGCCACCGACGGCAACGATCACGTCGGAACGCTCCAACTCGGCAGCGGCGAACGCACGCCACAGTTGCTCGACTGTCGCCATGCTCTTGACCTGCTCGCCACCAGGGAGCACGATGCGCTCCCCCAGC
>JAEMTW010000038.1 GCA_016462095.1 Thermoleophilia bacterium | reverse complement strand
AACTCGACCGTCGTAAAGTCGTCGTGGATATCCTCGACGACCAGCTTCGGGTCGCGCTTGAGCGGATTGCCGTAGCCACCGCCGTTCGGTTCGATCAGTTGGATCGCGTCACCGGCCTCGCACATCAGACCCGTCACCTTGGCTGGGATCTCCTCGTAGCCGCCGCCCGCCTTATGGTGGCGGACCATCGCCGGCAGGCCGTCATAGCCGCCGAAGATGCCACGCGGAGGATCGGTGTGGCGATCGCCCTCACAGGAGTACGCCCCCGGCTCGAGGAACCGGTTCGTGCGGACAATGCCGACACCCCCGCGCCACTGACCCGGCGCCGCCGGCTCGTCACGCAGCTCGTAGCGCTCCGTTCGCATCGGGAAGCGCATATCCAGCTCCTCGATCGGATTGTTGCGCGTATTTGCCATCAGGCAGTCGACAGAGTCCATGCCATCGCGGCCCTTACGACCACCGTACGAGCCCTCATTGACCTCGAGGTAGAGCCAGTACTCGCCCTTCTCGGGGATGAAGCCCGCGTACGAGCAGAAGTGGATCGCGGCCGAGTTACCGGCCGTGACCAGATCCGGCACAACCTTCGACAGCGCGACGATCGTGTTGTCCACGACGCGCTGGCACTGGTTGAAGCGCGAGAAGCAGGCGCGAGGGAAGTTCGGATTGAAGATCGACCCCTTTGGCGCGATCACGTCGACGCAGCGGAAGATGCCGTCGTTCTGTGGCACTGGCTCGTCGAGACGGTCCTGATCGAGCAGAATCGTGCGGATCGCGAAGTACGCGGCAACCAGCAGCGACCCCTCGAATGGCACGTTGTAGCCCGTCGGAACCTCGGCGTTTGAGCCGGTCAGATCGACCGTCACATGGTCGCCCTTGACGATGATCTTCGTCTCCACCCGCAGCCGCACATCGCGGTTGCGACCGTCGTCGTCGAGCCACGCCGTCGGTGCAATGTACTCACCGTCAGGCAGCTTCATAATCTCGGCGCGCAGGCGCTTCTCCGAGTAGTCCATCCAGTCGTACGCAGCCGACATGCACGTGTCGGCGCCGTACTTCTCGAGCAGACGGTAAAAACGATCGCGACCGAGGATACAGGCGGCCTTCATGGCCTCCATGTCGCCGCGGTTCATCGTCTCGGTGCGGACGTTGTCGAAGACCATCCGATCCAGGTCCTCATTCAACACGCCACCCTCGTACCACTTGAGACCGTTGTAGATCTTCGACTCGGCGTACATGTCGAAGGCATCCGCGTTGATACCAGGGTACGAGCCACCGACGTCGGCGACGTGAGCGGTGACGGCAGCAAAGCCGAGCAACTCACCCTTCCACAAGATCGGCACAGCCACCGCGATATCCGGCGTATGCGACGCACCCAGATACGGGTGGTTGTGGATGATGATGTCGCCTTCCTTCAGCTCGTTCTTATCAACGCGATGCAGGAAGCCGCGGATGTACCACGGCAACGAGCCAATATGCATCGGCGTCGACTCAGACTCGCAAAGCTCGCGACCCTCAGCGTCGAACAGGCCCGCACCGAGATCCTCGGATTCGCGGATGATCGACGAGTACGACATGCGGAACAACACGCCCGCCATCTCTTGTGCAATTGCATCGAACGCACCACCGAGCACGCGCAGCGTGATCGGATCGACCCCCACCCGCTTGCGGGTGGGCTTACCGGGGTTGATGCCTACTTCGGGCAGATCAGCCATTAGGAATGCCTCTTCTCTCGCAGTTGGGGGTTAGTGACCGCTCTCAGCGGCCTTGGCCACTGCAGCGGAGTACTTGATGATGAGGTTGCCGTGCTTGTCCACGTCGGCCGTGTAGCCGGGCGGGACGACGCTCGTCGAGTCGAACTGGGTGATGATCGCTGGACCAGCAATGTGGTTGCCAGCGAGCAGCTCGGTGCGCTCGTAGAACTTGGTCTTGAACTTGGCGGGCTTGCCGGCCTTTTCGAACCAGGCGTCGGCCGTCAGCTTGAGTGCAGTCTTGGGCGGAGTCTTCGTGCCCTTCTTGACCAGCGTCGGCTTGAGGCCCGGCATCGCACCGATGGCACGAACACGGATGTTCGCGATCTGCACGTCGACCGCCTCAAAGCGGCGCGAGAACTCTCGCTCGTGCGCCTCGTGGAACTCGTTCTTGACTGCTTTGACCCATTTCTCGTCAATCGCACCAGCCTTCGCATCAACGCGAAGCTCGTAGCCCTGACCTTCGTAACGGGCATCAACGATGCGCTCCAAGCGGATGCGCTTCTGATCGATCTTGTCGGTTGCGAACTGCTTCATCGCCTCCTTCTCGAGGGCAGCGAACTGCTTCTCGAGGGTGGAGCGCGTCTTCGCATTCGAGACCACTTCAGAGGCCATCACGTAGGCCGTCTTCGTGTACTCGTAGACGAGGTCGGTGGTCAGGAGACCAAGCGCCGCGGTGATGCCCGGATAGTTCGGCACCAGCACGTGCTTGACGCCCACCTCAGGTGCGATGTGGCTCGCGAAGAGCGGGCCACCACCACCTTCGGCAATCAGCGCGAACTCGCGCGGATCGAAGCCCTTGCGGACCGACGACTGCTCGATCGCATCGACCATCGAGTGCACGAGCACCTTGAAGATACCGAGTGCGGCCTCTTCGGTGGTCAGCTTCAACGGCTTGGCGATCTTCGTCTCGACGGCCTTGCGGGCGAGGTCGACGCGGAGATCCTTCTTGCCACCGAGGAACAATTCGGAACGCAACCAGCCGAGCGCGATGATCGCGTCGGTCGCCGTTGGCTCCGTGCCGCCCTGGTCGTACGCTGCGGGGCCTGGCATGGCACCAGCCGAGCGGGGACCGACCCGAAAGATGCCACCCGAGTCAATGTAGGCGATCGAACCGCCGCCAGCACCAATCGTGTCGACGTCGACCATCGGGATCATCGCCTGGTACGGGCCGACCTTCGTGTCGAGCAGGTGTTTCATGCGCAGCTTGCCGTCCTGCGCGAGGCCGATATCGGCAGAGGTACCACCGACGTCGAGCGTAATCACGTTCGGCTCACCGGCCACACGACCAGCCCAGATGCCACCGACGACGCCAGCGATCGGACCCGACATCAACAGGTTGACGGGACGCTTGCTGGCGGCCTCTGGCGTGGCCACACCCGCCGCGCTCGTCATCAGCTGCACGCCGGTCTTGACGCCCATCTTGCGCAGTTCGGCGTCGAAGCGCTGCACGTAGTGCGCGACCTTTGGGCCGACGAAAGCATTGAGGGCAACAGTTGAGAAGCGCTCGTACTCGCGGTACTGCGGGATCACTTCGGACGACACAGAGATGAACGCCTCGGGGAACTCCTCGCGCACGATTGCGGCAACACGCTTCTCGTGCTCGTCGTTGAGGAAGGAGAAGAGGAGACAGACGGCGACAGCGTCGACCTGCGCCTTCTTCAACTTGCGGACCTGCGCGCGGACCTCACGGTCGTTGAGTGGAATCTGCACCGAGCCGTCGGCGAGAATGCGCTCGTTGACGGTCAGGCGATTGCGGCGACGTGCGATCGGGTAGGCCTGCCACGGCAGGTTCTGCCACAGCGAGAAGTTCATCGGCTTCTTGTGGCGCGCGATATGCAGGACGTCGCGATAGCCCTCAGTCGTGATCATGCCGACGTTGGCACCGTTGTGCTCGATCACGATGTTGGTGGCGACGGTCGTGCCGTGGAACACCTGATCGAGGTCGGATGGCTTGATCTTCGCCATCTCGCACAGCGTTGCAATTCCCTCGACTGTGGCAATCGATGGGTCCGCCGGTGTCGACGGCGTCTTATGCACCAGCACGGTGCCCTTCTGATCATCCACGTAGATGAGGTCGGTGAACGTGCCACCAACATCGACTCCGATGCGCTTCATCCCGCTCCTCCGATTGCGTTTCTCTCTCCGTACCAGGGGCACGATAGCCCACTTCTGAAGGCTCCTGTAACAAATCCTCTGGTGACAAGGCGTTATAGAGTGAATTACCCGCCGGTGTCAAACCGGAAGGCCACCTTACCTTGATGCCTCCGACCACCACTGACCGGCCTTCGTGGGGGCTGATCGCTCGCGTCTGTCTGATTGCGATCGGCATTGGTTACAACTTCGCACTGATCGGACCGATCGCGCGGACGCTCAGTGATCAGTTTGGAGTGAGCCTCGGCATGATCGGACTGTTGACTACTGGCGTGCTGATCACGCACGCGCTCTCGCAGTTGCCGGCCGCCGTCCCGGCGCAAAAATACGGCCCGCTCAAGCTTGTGCGTTACGCCTTCGTGCTCGTCGCAATTGCCAATCTGCTGGGTGCGATTAGCCCGGTCTTCTGGTTGCTTGCTGTGACGCGCATGATTGTTGGTATCGGCACGGGGCCTGTGTTCGTGGGCGGTCTCGACGGGAGTCGCCGGCTCGGCGGCGCCTTTCTTGCGGGCGTCTTTGGTGGTGCCGCGACGTTTGGTCTCGGTCTCGCGCTGGTGATGGGTGCCGCGTTTGATTCCTTCGGGTGGTCGTGGCACCTGACCTTTCTTGTTGCCGCAGCCTTTGCGCTGGCCGCCGCCGCATTCGGGCCGAAGGACAGCGACGAGCCGCGCCCACAGACGGGAAACGTGGTCGATCATCTCGGCGCTGTGCTGCGGTCGGGTCCTCTCTGGCGCCTCGCGCTGATCCATTCGGCGACCTTCGGTGTCAGCCTCGTGGTTGGCGCTTGGATCGTCATCTACTTCCGAGAGGGCGCGATCACCGGTTTCTTGGCTGGTGCGATCGGCTTCTCACTGCTCGCGATGACGGCGATCTTTCGGCCGATTGGTGGCGCGCTGTTTGCGCGTGGTGTCAGCTGGCGTGTAATCGGCCCAGCGGCGGTGCTGACCTGCGGGCTTGGTCTCGGCGTGCTTTCGATTGGATTGCCGTCCTGGTTGGCCGCGCTCGTGTCGCTCGTGATTGGCATCAGCTTCGCCTTGCCCTTTAGCGCGATCTTTGTGCTGACCGTCAAGGCCGAGCCACGCTATCCGGCCGCAGGAATTGCCTTTGTCAACATGACGGGCGGCGTCTTCGCACTGATCATCACGCCGATCGCCGGCATCCTGCTCGACCACGGCGTCGGCTGGATTGCCTTTGCCGGCATGGGTGTGATCGCCGTGATCGCGGCGTGGGTGGCGCGCGATCCGGTGCCCGACTAGGTTGATCAGCTTCCTAATGGGGTCAGACCCTTTTAGGAAGTTAGAGACGGCTCGATTGCTCGGTTAGTTGATCCGACTTCCTAAAAGGGTCTGACCCCATTAGGAAGCTGATCAACCTAGAGCGACTCGCGGAAGACGCGCTCGAGATCGGCTTCGCCAACTGGGATCGGCGAGCAGGCGAGCAGGCGTTGTTGCAGCATCGCGCCGGCCACGAGTTCGGGCAGGTCGGCTTCGCTGTAGCCCACCTCGGTGATCGTGGTGGGGCAGCCAACGTCGGCCATCAGTTGAGCCAAGGCTCGGGCGAAGGCGTCGTGGTCGTCGGCGTCGACAGGCGCGCCCGTCAGCAGTTCGGCGGCACGACGCGAGCGCTCTGGCACGGCCGGCTCGATCAGACGAAACGCAGCCGGGGCCGTGATTGCACAGGCTAGACCGTGCGGTACAAACTTGGCCTCGCCCGGATAGCCGGGTGGCGACCAGGCGTGCTTGAGACCCGCGATCGGATACGAGCAGGCGTGGGGGATGTGGACGCCCGCATTGCCGAAGCCGATGCCGGCTGCTGTGGCGGCGAGCATCATGCCCTCGCGTGCCTCAATGTCAGAGCCATCCGCAACGGCGCGGCGCAGATGCTGGCCGACCAGTGCGATCGCCTCAGAGACCCAAATATCTGCCATCGGTGCTGCGCCCTGGTAGTTCGGGCGTGCGCCGGCAGAGGCAGGCTTGGCGCGTTGCGTATACGGAATCGAGGTGTACGCCTCGGCCGCGTGGAGCAGAGCGTCGATGCCGCTAGCCGCCGTAATTGGCGCCGGTAGACCGACCGTCAACTCGGGGTCGCAGAGCGCGATATTGGGACGCAGGAAGGGGTGAGCAATACCGGTCTTGACCTTGTCGGACGGCAGGTCGAGGACGGCGACGGCCGTCACCTCGGAGCCAGTCCCCGATGTTGTCGGGACGGCCACGACGGGCATCAGTGGGCCTGGGGGCACACGCGCACCGCCGAGTGGGGCATTGATCCAATCGCGCAGCGTCCCACCGTGGGTGGCGATCAGGGCCGCCACCTTCGCCGAGTCGAGTGCCGAGCCACCACCGACACCGAGCACGCCATCGGCACCGCTCGCGACGCAGGCCTCAGCGGCCTCGCGCATCGAATCCTCGGTCGGCTCGCCCGTCGGTACGGCGTACACGACAACGTCGAGGCCATCCGCGCGGACAGCCGCCTCGATTGGGGCAATCAGGCCACTGTGCTGGAGAAACTCGTCCGTGACGAGAAAGACGCGCGTGACGCCAAGCGCCTGGAGATGATGGCCCGCCTCGAGCGAGGCGCCAGGCCCCAGCGCGATCGACGGCATGTGCAGGACGCTGATGCGTTCGGTACTCACTTGCTCTCCCTCAGGTTGTCTTCCAACGAATCCCACTCGTCCTTGCCGAGAATGTCGTTGATTTCGTCAAACGGCATCATCCGCGGCACGCTCGAGACGGTCGAACCCTCGGCCATCAGTGCAGCCGCCAACTCCTTCGTCGACTGGGCCGCCGCAAACAGCGTTGAGGAGGGGTAGATCACGAGGCCGAAGCCGAGCTCCTCAAAGCGTTGAGCACCGAGGTCGGGCGTTTTGCCGTACTCGGAAATGTTGACCATCAAGACGGCGTTGATTCCGCCAGCCGCGATCGCTTTGAGATCGTCCTCGCTGGTCGGTGCGTCGATAAAGATCACGTCTGCACCCGCGTCGGCGTACATGCGCGAGCGGGCGATGGCATCGTCGAGGCCCGTCACGGCCGTTGCGTCGGAGCGCGCGATGATGACGGTCTCGGGGTTGCGCCGTGCATCGAGTGCCGCGCGCACCTTGACGACCATCTCCTCGGCCGGGATCACCTTCTTGCCCTCCATGTGTCCGCAGCGCTTCGGGAAGACCTGATCCTCAAACTGGATCGCGGCCACTCCGGCGCGCTCGAGCTCGTGCACCGTGTGGATCACCTGCGGCACCTCGCCGTAGCCGGTGTCGGCATCGGCGATCACAGGCACCGTGATGGCCGACGTCATGCGTCGCGCGTGGTCGACCATGTCGGTCAGGGTGGTGATGCCAAGATCGGGCAGGGCAAAGGCCGCGGCCGAGGCCGCATAGCCACCGCGGTAGACGGCCTCAAAGCCAGCCTGCTCGAGCAGGCGGGCCGTGAGGGCGTCATACGCACCAGGTGCGACGAGAATCTTGCCGCTCTGAAGCCGCGCGCGGAGGGACATGGATCAGTCCCTCAACGGCGAGACGCCGTCGATCCATACGATCACGCGCTTGAACTTCCCGGCCTCATCGAAGCTGAAGAAGTTGCACGTGATCACGTGGTCGAGTTCGCCGCCGGTCTTGACGTGCGGGCACGACTGCTCCGTCGACGCCTTCCCCTCGGCCTCGTCCACCACGATGTTCGTGATGTTGTGCTCGATGTGGGAGTAGTCGCCGAAGAAGTTCTCGAACATGCTCCGGATTCCGTCGTGCGCCTCGAACGTGACGTGGGCGCTCTGGATCGTGAACGTGGCGTCGGGTGCGAAGAAGGACAACGCTCCCTCCATGTCCTTCGCGTCGACGGCGTCGAAGTACGCGCCTGGCGCCTGCTTGAGGTGTGCCCGGTCGTGCATCAGACGGTCCAGTCCGTGTCCGTGATCGGGAAGACCTCGGGGCTCTTGGCGCCCTCACGCTTGTAGATCATCATCGTGCGGCGGAACTCGCAGATGACCTCCTTGCGCTGGTTGAGGCCGCGCGAGCGGATGCCGACGATGCCGACGTACGGGCGACTCGACGACTCGCGCTTCTCGAGGACCTCGGACTCGCACCACAGGGTGTCACCGACGAAGACCGGGTTGGGCAGCTTGATGTCGTTCCAGGCGAGGTTCGCCATCGCGTTCTCCGACACGTCCGTCACCGAGAGTCCCGTGACGAGCGCGATCGTGAACGCCGAGTTGACGAGAATCTTGCCGAACGGCGAGGCCTCGGCGAACGGCGCGTTGAAGTGCGACTGGTTCGTGTTCATGGTCAGGTTCGTGAACCACGTGTTGTCGACCTCGGAGATCGTGCGGCCCATGCGGCTGCGGTAAACGTCGCCGACTTCGAAGTCCTCGTAAAAGCGACCTTCCCAACCCTTGACTACGCCCATGATGCTGTTCTCCTGATCTGTCTGAAGTGACTTTTGCAGTTATTCGCGATTACCCGCGTTGCGGGCGAATCTCGGTGAAGATGTCGAGTGGGCACAGGGCCGACACGACGGGGTGCGGGACGTCGACGATCTCCGAGATGCGGAGGTCGACGCTGGCCGAGCAGACGACGTACGCCTGCTCCCGCGTCAGGCCGGCTTCGTCACCGAGCCACTGGATCATCAGCTCGATTGCGTTCTTGGCGGCGAGTGTCGTATCCATCGGGTGGATGCGTCCGTCCTCGTCGATTGGCATGCCGGTAGTCGAGATGTGGCGACGACCAGCACGGAAGGCGGGCTCCGTCGATTCGATCAGCGGCGTGGTCGGGCGGTGTCGCACGTTGCGATGCGACGAGACGCGGATGCGCGCCTGACCATGCGTCTCGATGGCGCAGCCACAGACCTCGCCGTCGCCCTGGGCAAAGTGGATATCGCCGAGCGACAACAGCGCGCCTGGCACGTCGACGGGTAGAAACAGCGTCGAGCCGGTGCGGATCTGCATCACATCGAGGTTGCCACCGAGCTCGCGTGGCGGAATCGTGCGGACGCCTGTCGAGGCGTACGGCTCGTGGGTCGGCGCGGCGCCGTCGGCCGTTGGTGGCAGGGCGCCGATGGCAGCCTCGCGCGCGGTCCAATGGGCGAGGCGCTCGGCAGAGGGAGCCACCCCAATCACGCCGATAAAAGCGTCCTCGGGAATCGTGATGCCCGGCAGGCGACCGCTCGTCGCGGCGCCGTTGTGCAGGCCCCAAGTGACGAGATACGGGTCGGGAAAGCGGTCGGCGAGCAGTCCGAAGCCGGGGATGACGGGCGTCGAGCCGAACGTGTCGGTGCGGACCTCGATGATGTCCACCTGCAGGACATCGCCAGGCTCGGCGCCCTCCACGAAGATGGGGCCCGTCATCGGGTGTGGACGATTGAGGTCCATCGCCAGCAGGTCGGCATCGACGCTCGTGACGACGATCTGGCCGTCGAGTCCATCGCGACAGTCGACGAGGATCTCGTCGCCGTCAGCAACGACGAGCGCGGGCTCGAGGTCGGGGTGCCAGCGGTTGTGGCCCGTCTCGGGAGCCTCGGCCAGCGAGCGACGAATCGGGGGTGCGAGGTGGTGCTCGGCCATCAGCGTGTCAATTCCTCGAGGCGGTCAGCTGCGGCGCGGGCGCGAGCGGCCTCCGCGTCCGTCCAGGTACGGGGCGATGTCAGGTCGTGCACGCTCAAGAGGCCAATGATCTGGCCATCGGCGTCGCGGTTGGCGGTCACGATCTGCGCCTTCATGCCGCCGAACATCTCGCGCATCTCGTGATAGCCAGGATCGTCGGTAGCGACCGCGCAGTCGTCCTCGACGACCTGGCTGGCACCGGCCTGCATCTTCAGGACGACGGGCTGCCTGGACATATCAAGACGCGGTGTGTCGCGAATCGAATGCGTGCCCGGCTCGCAGTGCTCATAGGCGATCGGAAAGACCGACGTGTCAGAACTCAAACGCAGCGTCGCCCGCTGGACGTTGAGGTCGCGTGCCACGGCAGCGAGCTCGGCCTGGATTTCGACGTCACTCATTGTGCCCAGTCCAACGTGCTGTCGCGCGTGGCCTGATCGAGCGCGGCCAGAAGATCGGCCGAGAGCGGCTCGTCAAAGGCGGGCAGGACGTCATCGAGTTGCGCCGCGTTGGAAGCCCCGAGAATCGGAGCCGTCACGGCCTCCTGAGCCAAGACCCAACCAACGGCAACCCTGGCGGGCGCAAGGCCTGCCTCGTCGCAGAGCGCGAAAATGCGCTCGGCCTTCTCGAAGACAACGTCGTTCCAATAGCGGCGGCGATACGTCTTGCCCGACATGCCGGGCAGCGAGAAGCGACCATCGGGCGGATCCTGATCGGGGCGGCTCCCACGGTGCTTGGCGGTCAGAAAGCCACCAGCCAACGGGTTGTAGGGAATCACGCCGATGCCCTCCGCCTTGGCGATCGGGAAGGTCGCATGCTCGCAGTGGCGATGCAGCAGGTTGTAGCGCGGCTGCAGACACGCGAATCCCTCAACCCCAAGCCGTGCCGCAGCGATCGCTGCACCAGCAGTCGCAGCGGGGCTGAAGTTACACGAGCCGCCGTAGAGGATCTTGCCTTCTCGGCGCAGATCCTCGAGCACATCGAGCGTCTCCTCGACAGGTGTGTGCTCGTCCATCTGATGGACCTGAAAGAGGTCGATCCAGTCGGTGCGTAGACGCTGCAGGCTCGCCTCGACGCTGCGGCGAATATGCAGACGCCCGTTGCCGCTCTGATGCGCCGCCGGCCCCATCGGAAAGTGACACTTCGTAGCGAGCACGACCTGATCGCGGCGGCCCTCGATGATCTTGCCGAGGATCTCCTCGGTCAGACCGTTTGTCGCGATATCCGGCGGAATCGGATACGCGTCCGCCGTGTCGATAAACGTGATGCCCGCCTCGAGCGCACGATCGACGATCCGCGTTGCCTCGGCCTCATTCGCCTGCCGTCCAAACGTCATCGTGCCCAAGCAGGCGCGCGAGACTCGAAGCCCAGTGCTGCCGAGGTTGACGGTATCCATCAGGAGGCGTCGAGCAGACGCTTACGCGTTGCCGACGTTCTCGCCCTGGAAGTAGCGGATCACGACGTCTGCGGACAGTTCTGGCTGCTCCATCAGATTCGTATGGCCCGAACCCTCAACGATGTAGAACTGCGAGCCCGCGATGTTCTCGTGAATCCAGCGTGCACCAGCACCGTCGGGACCCGCATCGATCGGCGTCAGACAATCTTCCGAGCCGACCATCACGAGCGTCTCGGCAGTCACCTTAGCGGCGTACGGACGCAGATCCATGTCACGCATCGCATTGCAGGCTCCAACAAACACGGGCACCGAGCAGTTGCGCTCGAGCACGCCCTGGATGACGCCCACCGTCTCGTCGCCCGCGGGCGTATCGAGGAATGCGCGCGACAGGCACTTGGAGGCGATCTCCTGAGCCAGACCGCGACCGCCCATGCCCTGGGCCTCGGCTAGTGCGGCCCAGACATCCCAGTGACAGCTCGCCATGTAGTCGCTTTTCGCCATTGGGCAGTCGAGGATCAGGCGATCGACGTACTCGGGGTGTCGGCCAGCAAACGCCAGCGCCACCATGCCACCCATCGAGGTGCCGTGGACGTGCGTCTTCGAGATACCGGCGGCATCGAGGACGGCCTTGAGGTCGTCGGCCCAGAGCTCCATCGAGTACTTCTGCTCAGGGCGCTCCGAATTGCCATAACCGCGGAGGTCGGTCTCGATGACCTTGAAGTGCGGCGTCATCAGGTGGGTGACGAAGCCAAAATTCTCGTGTGCGAAGCCTGCGCCACCGATCTGCAGCAGGTGCTCCGTGCCCTCGCCATGGACGTCGTACC
>JAEMTW010000215.1 GCA_016462095.1 Thermoleophilia bacterium | reverse complement strand
GCTCTGGTCGACGAGTTGACACGCCTGGCGTACAGCCACCCGCGCGAGGAGGTGGCAATACGCCACTCTTTCGAGATCCTCGCAATCGAGTTTGACCAGCTCGGTCACCCATGGTCAAGCGCAGTCCGCGCAAAGGGGGTAATCGGGTTGCGCGAGTTGCGCCCACGGCGCGGACGCAGCCGGTACCGCGTGCTTTACCGGCGCGACAGCCAGGGTCTATACCTTCTCGCCCTCGCACCCGAGGCGCAATCGAATCCGCGGGGGTTTCGTCGCGCTGTCGAAATAGCGACCATCCGAGCAACACGCGAGGATAAGGAAAACATTACATGACTGCTATCTTTATGCACACTATGGGCCGCCGCACCGCTGATGTTCCACTCTCGCAATTGGACGATATTCTGCTCGCCGCGGATACGCCGTATCGAAAGCTCTGGTACGGCAGCGTCCTCGCACGAACCATCGGCATCGCAGTCCTCAAGTACCGCAGCGATCACCAAATCACACAGGCCGCCCTCGGCAAGCTCGTCGGCATGACCCAACCGCAGGTCGCGCGCATCGAAGACGGCGAGCACAATCCCGCGCTCGAAACGATGACCCGCCTCTGCGACACGCTCGGCCTAGAGCTGACGCTGACCATCGGCCCCAAGCAAACCGAACGCCGCGTCGTACCGAAGACATTGCAGCGTGGCGTTCACGATGCGACCGATCAGGTCGTCGTCAGTGTCCGCGAGCGCTAACCCTCGGAGACCACGCCAAAACCCTACTGCGGTGGGATCAGGGTGCCGCTAAAGATTTGCCAGGCGAGCGCGGACTTGGCGACGAGGCTGAGGATGATGTACGCCCACTCGCCTCGCAGGTAGTTCGACCACTTGCCAACCTGCCGGTACTGGAGCAGCTGTACAACGGCAAAGCAATTGAAAAGGACGAAGAGGCTGACGAGGATGCCGTAGACGAAGCCGGGCACCTCGTTCGTCGAGGTCGAGCCGGGGTTGAGGATCAGGATCAGAAAAACGAGCCAGGGCACGATGCCCGCGATGCAGCCAAAAATGAAGGGCACCATGCCGCCCGAGCCGGGCTGCTCGTACTTCTCCTGCAGCCAGCCGAACAGGATCATCGACGCGTTGACGCCGAATAGCGCGATCAGGGCGGCAAAATCCATCACACCGAGGATCTGTGCGATCAGCACGATCATCACGGACGAGCTGATCGAGTACTCGACCCAGCGGAAATAGTTGCGGTGGGCTCGCAGACCAGCCTCGTAGCGCGGGAAGAACCACGGCGTGGCAACGAGGAAGTGAAACAACGCGGACAGCCCGAAGAAGAGCGCTACACCCCACGCGATTCGCACGTCCCACAACACGACCGGATCGGTCATTGTCGAGCCAGGAGGCCCCTCCAGATAACTCGCCGTGACCGGCAGGGTGAAGTCGTTCGCCAACACCAAGATCAGGATCATCTGGGCGAGATGGAACACACCAGCACCAACGTTGGCGCGCCGCAAGCGGCTCATGGTGGTGGAGGGAATCGACGCTTCGGAAGCAGACATGCGTTAATCATCGCACGCCGGTTCCCGACCTTTGGCTTAGCTCCAGAGCCCTCTCGCGGGATTGAACCGCGGACCCCCTCCTTACCATGGAGGTGCTCTACCACTGAGCTAAGAGGGCATAGCGTCGATGACGCGCTGAGCAGCATAACGCGCAATGAGGGTCTGTTGCGCGGTACGCTTGCCAGACGCACGGCGAGACCCCAGCAGGCCGGAGGAACACCAATGAGCGAGCCACTCGACCCGATGTGGGTCTATAACGAGACCGTCAAGATGTTTGCCATCGGCGGCGAGCCCACGTTCGAGGACGAGGCCGAGCAGACAGTCACGTGGGGTCGCACCTGGGGCGTCAACAACGACGTCGGCACGATCCGCTCGATCCTGATGCATCGGCCGGGTGTTGAGATGAACATCGTCGATCCCAGCAAGCGCATCGATGCGATTGGCTCGTACGGCGACCTCGCCGAGCACTGGTACTTCCAGAGCGAGGACCCGCCGAACATCCCTGTCATGCAGGCTCAACACGACGGACTCGTGGCCGCACTCGAGCGTCGTGGCATCGAGGTGATCTACCAAGAGGGCGTTGGCGATCGCCACCTCAAGGCCGTCTACACGCGCGACCCCGCCCAGATGATCAAGGGCGGCGCGATCGTCAACCGCATGGGCACGCGCATTCGGCGCGGCGAAGAACTCGTGACGACGCAGACGCTCGCCAAGCTCGGCGTGCCGATCCTACGCACGATCTCGGGCTCGGGCGTGATGGAGGGCGGTTCGTTCGCGTGGCTCAACGAGACCAACTGCGCGATCGGCATTGGCGTGCGCGTCAACGCGGAAGGCGCTCGGCAGGTGGGCGAGGTGTTGGCCAGCCAAGGCGTCACGCTCCACGTCGTCGAGCTGACAGGCTACGACATCCACATCGATGCGAACTTCCTGATGATTGACAAGGACCTCGCGCTGGTCAATCCGATGGGGCTGCCCTACACCTTTTTGCAGACGCTCAAGGAGCTCGGCATCCACACCGTCGAGATCACGCCGCTGGATGACGGCTGGATCGTCAACGGCCTGGCCGTGGCACCTGGCGAGTTGCTGATTCCTGAAGGTGCATCCGACCGCACCCTTGCCGCACTCGAGGCGCGCGGTGTGACGTGGGAGGTCGTGCCGTTCGACAAGGTGCACCTCAACGGTGGTGGCATCCACTGCTCCACCACGCCGCTCGTGCGCGACGCCGTCTGAGCCGTCGGGCCAAGCAGCCGGCACGGTTGATGAATCGATTCTGAACCGGTTTCCACACTACTTTCTGAACCATTAGTGATAGTCTTGGCGCATGGCTCCCACCACCGTCGATGTCGATAGCGAACTCAAGGCCGAACTGCTCGCACACCCAGAGCGGTTCGGTGTCTCGGATGCACTCTCCCTGCGCCGCGCACTCACAGAACTACTGATCGAGGGCATGTTGCTGCGACGGGCTCGGGTTGAGGAGGCTCGTCGCTGCGCACTCTACGCCGACTACGCCG
>JAEMTW010000037.1 GCA_016462095.1 Thermoleophilia bacterium | reverse complement strand
CGGCCGATTGTGTGACGGGTGCAGCGGCTGCGCCCGACCCACTGCTCGACCCCGCACGTTTTCACTAGCGCGATCAGCTTCCTATTGGGGTCAGACCCTTTTAGGAAGTTAGGGGCGTCTTGGGTGTTTGGTTTGTTGATCAGCTTCCTATTGGGGTCAGACCCTTTTAGGAAGTTAGCGGCCGCTCGATTGCTCGGATAGGTGATCCGACTTCCTAAAAGGGTCTGACCCCAATAGGAAGTTGATCCAGGGCCGCCACACCCCCGAGCCGCCGATTGATAGCCTGCTTCGTGTGAAGGTCCATCTCCCCGACGGCACGGAACTCGAACTCGAGGACGGCGCGACTGGTCTGGACTGTGCTCGTGCGATCGGCGATCGCCTGGCGAAGGTCACGGCCGCCATCGAGGTCGACGGCAAGGTCCAGGATCTACGCCTGCCACTGGCGGACGGGGTCACCGTCAAGATCTTGCGCGTTGGTGACGAAGAGGCACTGCCGATCTTGCGGCACTCCACAGCCCACGTCTTGGCCGAGGCTGCCCGCCACGTCTTTCCAGGCGTCAAGATCTCGATTGGTCCGCCGATCGATAACGGCTTCTATTACGACTTCGATTTTCCGGAGCCGATCGGCGAGGCCGACCTCGAGCGGCTCGAGAACGAGATGCGTCGCATCCTCAAGCAAAAGCACGCTTTCGAGCGCGCGACGATCGACCGCGAGACGGTGCGTCAGCGTTTCGTCGATGAGGACGAGCAGTACAAGGTCGAGTTGATCGACGATCTGCCTGTTGACGAGCCACTGACGACGTACACGCAGGACGATTTCACGGACCTCTGCCGCGGCCCTCATCTGCAAGACACGGGACCAATCAAGGCCTTCAAGTTGACGCATCTCGCCGGTGCCTATTGGCGTGGCGACTCGACTCGGCCGATGCTGACGCGGGTCTACGGCACCGCGTTCTTTACGCAGGAAGACCTCGAACTGCACCTCCATAATATTGAGGAGGCTCAGAAGCGCGATCACCGCCGGCTCGGCCGCGAGCTCGACCTCTTCTCGTTCAACGACGCATCGCCGGGCGGGCCGTTCTGGCATCCCAAGGGCATGGTCGTCTGGAACACGCTCGTCGATATGTGGCGCGGCGAGAACAATGCGCGCGGCTACCAAGAGGTCAAGACGCCGATTCTGTATGCCTCCGACCTCTGGAAGACGTCGGGTCACTGGGAGAAGTTCCGCGAGAACATGTATCTGCTCGAGATCGAAGAGCGCGCCTTCGGCATGAAGCCGATGAACTGCCCGGCACACTGCCTGATCTTCAAGAGCCAGCGCCGCTCGTATCGCGAACTCCCGTTGCGGATGAACGAGGTTGGTCTCGTCCACCGGCACGAGCCGTCCGGCACGCTGCATGGCCTGATGCGCGTCCGCCACATCACCCAAGACGATGCGCACTTGTTCGTGACCGCCGACCAGATCGAAGAGGAGGTCCAGAACGTGCTCGGCTTCGCACTCGACCTCTACGAGCTGTTCGCGATGAACTTCAAAATCGAGTTGTCAACGCGACCCGAGGTGCGGGTGGGGGACGACGCGATCTGGGACAAGGCCGAGGAGTCGCTGCATCGCGTGTTGCAGGCGCGCGGCATCGACTATCGCGTCAACGAGGGCGACGGCGCCTTCTACGGGCCGAAGATCGACATTCACCTGACCGACTCGCTGGGTCGCTCCTGGCAGTGCGGCACGGTGCAACTCGACTTCAACCTGCCCGAGCGCTTCGACCTTGCCTACACAGGTGCCGACGACCAAGACCATCGTCCAGTGATGATCCATCGCGCACTGCTCGGCAGTTTCGAGCGCTTCATCGGCATTTTGATTGAGCACTACGCCGGGGCCTTTCCACTTTGGCTGGCACCCGTCCAAGCGGTGATTCTGCCGATTTCTGACCGCCACCTAGTGGCAGCCGAACTGGCGCGCGATGCCTTGCAAGCCGCCGGTATTCGCACGCAGGTCGATGGGCGCAGCGAGTCGATCGGTAAGCGCATCGCCGAGGCGGAGACGCAGAAAGTTCCCGCAATGCTCGTGATCGGTGATCGCGAGGCGGAGATTGGGGCGGTGGCGGTTCGTCGCCACGGCCGCCTCGACCTTGGCACGTTGCCGCTCGATGGTGTGATCGACGCACTCGTAACCGAGCGCGACAGTCGTGCGATCTATGGCGCCTGATCTGCGTTGCGTGGTAGCCAAAGGGCTGACGCGTGCTACCATCGCCCGCGTCGGGCAGTCGTGAACGACCGTCCCTCTACAACCATCGAACGGAGCACACCACCCTTGCGCACGGAGCAGCAGTCTTGAGACCACGTCGCGGATTCGACCGTCCCCCGGAAGAGCCGCGGACCCGCATCAATGAAGCGATCCGTGTCCCGCAGGTGCGCCTGATCGGCGCAGATGGTGAGCAAATTGGTTTGAAGGACCGAGACGACGCGTTGGAATACGCGTGGGATCTCAACCTCGACCTCGTCGAAGTCGCCGCTGACGCGCGCCCGCCCGTCTGCCGCGTGATGGACTACTCGAAGTACAAGTACGAACAGGAACTGAAAGCGAAACTGGCGCGCAAGCACCAGAACGTGATCGTGATCAAGGAGATCAAGCTGCGCCCGAAGGTCGGCGCGCACGATTATGAGACCAAGAAGGGTCATGTTGTGCGGTTCTTGAAGAACCACGACAAGGTCAAAGTGACGATTATGTTCCGCGGTCGCGAGATGACGCACCCCGAACGCGGCCGCGATTTGCTGCTGCGTTTGGCCGAAGATCTGAAGGAAATTGCGCTTGTCGAGTCGGAACCGCTACAAGATGGACGAAATATGGTCATGATGTTGGCTCCATCGAAGCAACTCTTCAAAGAGGAGAACGCCGAGAAGGCCGACAGTGGCGCTGCGAAGGCACCGGTGGCGGAGATCGACGTCGACGCAGCCTTGGTTGCAGCGGCGCTGGAGGCAGCGGCTGCGGCCGCCGAATCCGGGCAAGAGGCGGCTCCGGCCGCTGCGGCAACGGCGACTCCGGTCGTCGAGCAAGAAACAGCCACGGCTGTTGAAGAACCAGCAGCCCCGGTTGCTGAGGTAAAAGCAGCTCCGGCTGTGAAGGCGAAGGCGGCTCCGGCCGCAAAAGCCAAGGCTGCTCCGGCAGCCAAGGCAAAAGCAGCTCCGGCTGTGAAGGCGAAGGCGGCTTCGGCCGCTGAGGCAAAAGCAGCTCCGGCTGCGAAGACCAAGGCAGCCCCGGCTACCAAGGCAACAACGGCTCCGGCCGCGAAGCCCACTAGGGCGCCGAAGAAGTCGTAGGAAACGAAGGACCACCATGCCGAAGATGAAAACCAATTCGAGCGCGAAGAAGCGAATGAAGGTGTCCTCCAAGGGCAAAATCATGCGCCGCCAGGCGATGGAGGCTCACTTGCGAGGCAAGATGAGCGCCAAGCGCCGCCGCAAGCTCAGCCAGGACCAGCCAATGGCGAAGTCCGACTACAAAGAGGCGCTTCGCCTCCTCGGAAAGCGATAAGGTTCCGGCATGACCCGCGTCAAGCGATCCGTAAGCGCCAATAAAAAGCGCCGTAAAGTACTCGCAGAGGCCTCCGGTTATTGGGGTCTCAAGTCGAAGCTCTATCGCCGAGCGAAGGAGCAGGTTCAGCGCTCCGGCAACTATGCGTACCGCGATCGTCGCGTGCGCAAGCGCGATTTCCGTTCGCTCTGGATCGTCCGCATCAATGCGGGCGCCCGGCAGCACGATCTTTCGTACTCGCAGTTTATGCACGGCCTCAAGCTGGCCGGCGTAACCGCAGACCGCAAGATCCTTGCCGACCTCGCGATGAACGAGCCCGACGCATTCGGCAGCCTTGCCGAGCGCGCTAAGTCCGCACTCGTCGCGTAGAGCACACGTTCGTGGAGCCGATCCGCACAACGCGGAACCCTCGCTTGCAACGTGTTCGCGCGCTGCAACGAACAACGGAGCGGCGCGATAACGGCGTCTTCGTCGTTGAGGGCGAAGATCTCGTGGACGCAGCCCTCCGTGCGGGCGCGCAGTTTGACGATCTGTTGGTCAGCGAAGACTTCGTTCCCCCGCACATCGTCGGCATCGTGCCGCTGGTGGTCCAGACAGAAATTCTCTCGACGCTCTCGTCGGTACGTTCTGGTTCGCGCGTGATTGGCGTGGTGCGTCGAGAGTCGCTGCCAACGCCACCAAAGACACTGACGGGCGTCGCGCTCGCACTCTGTGGCGTTGGCGACCCCGGCAACGTCGGCACGCTGCTGCGGTCGGCCGCGGCCTTCAATACCGAGGTGGTCGTCTTGGGTGCGCCCGCAGCTGACCCGACCAGCCCAAAGGCTGTGCGGGCCGCGATGGGTGCCACCTTCTTCGTGCCCACACTGACCCTTGACGATCCGGCTCAGGCCTACCGCGAGGCGCGACTCGTCGCACTCGATGGCGCAGGCGAGACGGATATCAGCGACGTTGACTTCGCAGGACCCGTGGTGATCGCACTGGGTGCCGAGCGCGACGGACTGCCACACTCGATCCGCAAGCGTGCGGATGTGATCTGCCGGATTCCACAGTCCGACATGGCCGAGTCGCTCAACGTCGCTGCCGCCGGGGCAATTGTGCTGGCGTTGTCGTATCGGAGCAACGCATGAGCGCTGCGATGACGTTCGGCAGCGACAATCACGCGGGCATGGCTCCTGAGGTGCTCACCGCACTCGCCGAGGCCAACGTGGGCCACGCGTCGGGCTATGGCGATGACCGCTGGACAGAGCAGGCCGAGAACCTGCTGGGCAACGCCTTTGGGGATGCGGCTTTTGCACTGTGTCTGACGGGTACCGGATCGAATGTCGTGGCGCTCTCGCTCGCTCTGCGCGGGTGGGAATCGGTGCTAACGGCGAAGGGTGCGCACATCGACCTCGACGAGGCCGGCGCTCCCGAACACATCATCGGCTCCAAGCTCGAGACGATCGCAACGCCCGACGGACGTCTGACGCCCGAACTGCTCGACGCTGCGCTTCGAGCGCGCGAGCAGCATCACGTGGTCCAGCGGGTCGTTAGCATCACTCAATCGACCGAATGCGGCACGGCCTACACGCCAGCCGCCGTGCAGGCGATCGCCGATTGGGCCCATGCCCACGAGCTGCTGCTGCATGTCGACGGCGCGCGGCTCTGCAATGCCGCGGCCACCAATCGCTGTGGACTGGGAGAGGTTGCGCCCGGAGCAGATCTCATCTCGTTTGGGTTGACGAAGAACGGCGCGATGGGTGCAGAGATCGTCGTCGCGATCAATCCGTCCCTGCGCGCCCCGATCCAGAACGCACGCAAGCAGGCCACCCAGCTGCAGTCGAAGATGCGCTTTGTCGCGGCGCAGGTGACGGCGCTGCTGACGGACGATCGCTGGCTGAACCACGCCACGCACGCCAACGCGATGGCGCTCCGGCTTGCCGACGGGATCGGCAACGCAGCCGGTGTTTCGATCATCCACCCGGTTGAAGCCAATGCCGTCTTTGCCGTCTTGCCAGCCGCTCGCATCAGCGCGTTGGCGGAGAAGCATCACTTCTACATCTGGGATGCGCCGACCAATCTCGCGCGACTGATGACCGCGTGGGACACGTCTCCGGCCGAGGTCGACCAGCTCGTTGCGGATATCGTCGCGGGCTAGTTCGTGAACGAGTCGGCTCGCTGCGCGACAACTACGAGGTCGCCCGCACCGTCGCCACGCACCTTGGCGCCGTCGAAGTCGCCCCAGGCAGTGACCACCTCAAAACCCGCCTGCTCAACGAGTTCGAGCCAACGTGGAGCAGGCAGTGGGTGCAGCACGAGCGTCGTGGTGCGTCCGCGCATCTCGACCTCAATCAAGGTCGTGCCATCTTGGCGGTGCCAGTCGGCGCGTTCCTTGGCGCCCGAGTCGCGGTGATGCCAAACGCCTTGCGTCGTTTGAACATCGGCCGGAGTGGGGCTAAAGACATCGAAAGCGAGATACCCATTCGGGGTTAGGAGAGCATGCGCTGCTCGGAGAGCTGTGAGTCGCTCCTCGTCGTCGGCCAAGTGCAACAGGCTCCGGAAGGGAATCAAGACGCGGTCGTACTGGCCTTCAAGGTTTGGGGCCACGAGCTCGCCGATCCGCGCGTCGATCAGACCATCCGTCGCAGATTCGAGCGCCTTCGAACGCAGCAACTCGAGCATCGCTTCGGAGCGGTCCAGGGCGATCACGTTGTACCCCGCCTGGGCTAAGGGGATTGCGATGCGACCGGTACCGGCCGCCAGTTCGACGACGGCTGTCTCGGTCCCGAGCGCCATGCCAACGTAGAAGCCAATGTCTTCCTGCACCTCGAGGCACCAGGCGTCGTAGATCTCGGCGATCGCTTCGTACTGGTCGCCGCTGTCGATCACGCGTCGTCTCGCAGCCAGCGCGGAGGTAGTCCTTCGCGCTGGGCGAGCACGTCGAGGACTCTCAGTGGATCGACGCCATCGCGGGCCAGCAGAGCGAACAGGTGGAAGAGCACATCTGCTGCCTCCTCGACTTGATGGTCGGAACCTGGAACAGCGTCGAGCACTTCCGCAGACTCCTCGGCTACTTTGCTGGCAGCCAACGAGCGGTCGGCGCCGAGCAGGCGGGCAACGTAGGACGTCTCGGGATCTGCGCCGCGGCGCGACTCGATTGTGCCGGCGAGGCGCGTGAGTAGCGGCCCAGCATCGTCTCCCCAACAGGTGCGTGCGCCGGTGTGGCAGGAGGGGCCGGCAGGCGAGACCATCACGAGGAGCGCATCCTGATCGCAGTCGAGGCGGACGTCGTGGACCGCAAGCGCGTTGCCGCTCGTCGCGCCCTTCTCCCACAACTCCGCCCGCGAGCGAGACCAGAACCACGCACGCCGTGTCGTGAGTGTGCGTTCGAGTGCGTCGACATTCATCCAGGCAAGCATCAGCACCGAGCCGTCGACCGTGTCCTGACAGATCGCAGGGATCAGACCGTCGTCATCGAAGCGGGGCGTGCCGCTGAGCGTTAGCGCATCGGTAGGTTGCGTTTCCGACATGTCTGCTTCACCTCCTCGACCGTGTGCAGTCCATCGTGGAAGATACTCGCAGCGAGTGCGGCGGATACTCCCAACGCGAGTACGTCCGCAATGTCCTCGGGGCTGCTGGCGCCACCGGAGGCGATGATTGGCACATCGACGGCGGCGAGTAAGCGCTCGTAGAGATCGAGGGCGTAGCCACGCTGCGTGCCATCAGAATCCATGCTCGTGACGAGTAGTTCGCCGGCGCCGCGCTCGACAGCTTCCTGCGCCCACTCGACGGCATCGCGACCGGTGGTGCGGCGTCCTCCGGAGGCGACGGCCTCCCAACCGGATGCTGTTCGACGGGCGTCGATCGCGACCACGATGCATTGCGAGCCATGGCGCTCCGCGCACTCTGTGACCAGCCCTGGGCGGTCGAGCGCAGCACTATTGATTGACACCTTGTCCGCGCCCGCGCCAAGCAGATCGCGCACATGTGGTTCGTCGGAGACGCCGCCACCCACCGTCAGCGGCACATCGATGCGGGTCCCAGCATCGGCGACCTGCGTCAACAACTCATCCCACGCCTCCTCGCCGGCGGTGATGTTGAGCCAGCACAACTCGTCGGCTCCCTGCGCGGCGTAGCGCAAGGCTGCGTCGACGGGCTCGCCACAGTCGCGAAGGTTGACGAACTCGACGCCCTTGACGACACGCCCGCCCGAGACGTCGAGGCACGGGATGATGCGACGGCGCAGCATCAGGCGATCCCATCCCAGGCGAGGAACCGCTGCAAGAACTGGCGACCTCCCTCGGACGAGCGCTCGGGATGAAACTGCACGCCCGCCACCGAACCGCCTCCGACAACCGACGCGATCGTTGCCGCATCGATGCCAGTCACGGCGAGGGCGGAGGGGACATCGGCGGTGACGGCATAGGAGTGCGCGAAGTACGCGACCGTGGGTAGGTCGATGGTCAAGGGGTGCTCAGCGAGCGGCTCAATGTCGTTCCAGCCGAGGTGGGGCAGGCGCTCAGCGCCGTCGATGCGCTGGACCGATCCCTGTAGCAGCCCAAGGCAGGCACAATCGTCTTCCTCGGAGCGCTCGAACAGCACCTGCAGGCCCACGCACACGCCGAGCAACGGGATCCGCCGAGCGGCAGCCTCACGCAGAGCCTCAGCCAAACCGGTTGCCTCGAGCGCGCGCATCGTCGTGCCCGCAGCACCCTGACCGGCCAGCATGAGGCGGTCGGAAGCGGAGACCACGGTTGGATCGGACGAGACCGTCACCTCCGCGCCACAGCGCTCGAGGGCGGCACAGAGCGAGCGGACGTTGCCGCCGCCATAGTCGACGACTGTGACCGTGGTCACGTCAGAGCGAACCCTTGGTCGAGGCGACCTGCGCACCCCGGCGCGGATCGATCGACCAGGCCTCACGCAATGCGCGCGCCAGTGCCTTGAAGGCCGCTTCGGCAATGTGATGATCGTCCTCGCCGCTGGCCTCGACGTGAATCGTTGCGCGCGCATTGATTGCGATGCAGTCGATCAGGTGAGGGATCAGCGACGTCGGGAGCTCGCCAATCATCGTGTCGGCAAAGGCGATGCGCACGGTGCTCGAGCCGCGACCAGAGAAGTCGACCGTGGCTCGGCCAAGCGCCTCGTCGAGTGGAGCCGAGGCATCGCCAAAGCGCGTAATCCCGGCACGATTCCCAAGCGCAGCGTCGATCGCCTGGCCCAGCACGATGCCGCAGTCCTCGACGGTGTGGTGCGGATCGATGTGTGTGTCGCCCGTGCAGGAAAGATCAAGGTCCATTAGGGAGTGGTGCCCCAGAGCGGTCAGCATGTGATCAAGAAAGCCAACTCCCGTCGCGACAGTGGCAACACCGCTGCCATCCAGCGTGGTGCGCAGGCGGATGTCGGTCTCTTTGGTGCGACGCTCAATCAGTGCACCGCGCCCGAACGTGCTGGCTCCAACGGTCGGATCGCAAGCGGCTGGGGCGGGTTTCCCAAGCAGGTCGGCGAGCGCAGCCAGCAACTTGTCGTTGTCGGCAGGCACAGCGACACAGGCACGGAAGGCGTCGGCGAGCAGTGGCTCGTGTCCGAACGTGCGGACGATTAGGCCGCGAGCCGCAAGCTTCTCGAACAGCTCGGCTCCCGACCACGGCGTGCGCGCACAGACAAAGTTCGCTGCGGTGCCGATCAGCTCGAGCCCAAGCTCTTGGAAGCCGGCTGCCAGTCGCTCGCGCTCCGCACGATAGTTGGCAGTATCGGCTCGCATCGTGTCCGCGTGCGCACACGCCAGTTCGGCACCGAGCGCCGAACCGGTCGACAGCGACCCTGGCGGACGGAGAGCATCCAGCGCACCTGCGATCAACGGGTTGGCAACCGCATAGCCGGCGCGCAGCGCTCCCATGCCCCAGCCCTTGGAGAAGGTGCGAACGAAGACCAGGTTGGGGCACTCCGCGAGCAGCGGAAGGTGATCGGCCGCGCCGCCGAACTCAAGGTACGCCTGATCGACGCAGACGAGACCAGGACAGTTGGTGGCAATCTCGCGAATCGTGTCGGCAGGGATCTCCTCGCCGGTCGGATTGTTCGGCGAGCACAGCCAGACGAGCCGTGCTTCCTTCGCCTTCTCGGCGATCGTCGCGAGATCAAGCCGCAACGTCGGGCCGGGCAGTGGATCAACGAGGTCGAGTTCGGCACCGGCCATGCGCACGCTTGCGGCGTGCAGCTGGTACGTCGGTCGGCCGACAACAGCACGATCGCCACGCCCGAGCGCCAACCAGGCGGTCAGCAGGATTGCTTCGTCGCCGCCCGCCGTCGGCACGACACACGCTGGATCGATGCCGAGATACCCGGCAATTGCCCGCTTCAGCGGCGCGTAATCGGCCTCCGGATAGGAGCTGACCGATTGGGCCGCGATCGTGCGAGCGATGCCAGGCCACCACGACGGATTGAGGGGCAGCGTATTGAGGTCGAAGCGTGCGACGACCTCGTCGGGGATGCCCTCCTGCCAGCGGTACGGAGACGGCTGCGCCAACTCGGGGCGAATCCAAGGAATCTCAGGATTAGTCATGGAATCAGTCATGGAATCAGGTGCTCAATCGGTAGCACGAGGAGGCCAGAGGCTCCGGCCTCTTTGAGAGGATGAAGAAGGCGTGGAAGATCTGCAGCATCCACCACAGCATGGACTGCGTGCATGTCGGAGCGGGCGAGCGGCAGAATGGTGGGGGCATCGAGACCAGGCAAGAGCGCGATAATCGCCTCCAGCGCGACGTCGGGTGCATTGAGCATCAGGTAGCGCTTCGGTCGTGCTGCGAGCACAGACTCGACAGCGGTCTGGAGCACTGCGATCCGCGGATCGGGCGTGGCTTGGATGCGAGCAAGCAGGACCGCCTGAGAGCGCAGCACCTCGCCGATTGCCCGTAGTGAGTTCTGGCGCAGGGTCTCGCCCGTGGAGACGAGGTCGCAGATGGCGTCGGCAGCGCCGATCGTCGGTGCCAACTCAATCGAGCCCGACAGGGTGACGATGGAGGCCACAATTCCATTCGCGTCGAGGTAGTTCGCCAAGACGTTGGGGTGGGACGTTGCGATCCGAGCACCAGCCAGTTGCTCTTTGGTCGTGATCGACGACGCGTTGGGCACAGCCAGCACGAGGCGGCAAGCGCCAAAGCCGAGTTCGGTCAACAGTTCGATTCCAGCGGAGCCGTGCTCGAGCAACTGGTTTCCCCCCGCCACACCGATGTCGGCTGCCCCATCGCGAATCAGCGTGGGGATGTCGTCGGTGCGAGCGAGCAGAATCTCCATGTTCTGCTCCTCGACGGGAACGAGCAAACGCCTGTCATCGCCCGGTACGGCGATCCCAGCATCGCGCAAGAGCTGGGTCGTGGCAGCAGCGAGGCGCCCCTTCGAGGGCACTGCAATGCGTAGCGGCGCGGTCATGCGGTGCCTGCGCGATCGAGCACGGCTCGGTAGCCGCCTTCGCCGTGGCGAAGCCACTGAGCGACACGGGTGACGGTGGCGGTCGAGGCACCCAACTCACGCGCAATCTCTGCATACGAATGGCCAGCGTCGACCAGTCGAGCAACCTCGAGGCGCTGAGCGAGCGTTGCAAGCTCGTTAAACGAGCAGACGTCGCGGAGGAATGCGAGCATTTGCTCCTGGTTGTCGATCTGCGTGAGTGCGGTAGCGAGCTGCTCGACGGCGGGCGTTCGCCATGTGGTGCTGTCTGTCTGTTTCATCGTGTTAGCATGTTAACACAGTGAACACTTTTCGCAACTCCTTCCAACTCTATCCAGCCATCGATCTGATCGACGGGAAAGCCGTTCGCCTCAAACACGGCGACTTCTCCGCACTGCTGACCAGCGAGAATGACGATGCAGTGAGCCGCGTCCAGGCAATCTGGGCAGCAGGAGCCTCAGCGCTCCACGTCATCGATCTTGATGCGGCCCGCACGGGTTCTCCAGCGGAGCCAAACAGCTCGCTGATCACGCGAATCGCCTCGGAGCGCCCGGATGGCAGCCTTCTGCAGGTTGGCGGAGGACTGCGAACGCCGGCAGCGATTCGCAACCTCCTCAACAACGGCGTTGATCGCGTGTTGCTTGGAACGCTTGCCTTCCGCAACCCCGAGCAGCTCGCAGAGCTCGTGGCTGAGTATGGTGATCGAATTGCCGTAGCGCTCGATAGTCGGGGAGGCAGCGTCAGGATTAGCGGCTGGCTGGAAGATGCCGGTGTGGCCGTCGCCTCGGCGGCGGCGATGCTCGCAGAGCAGGGTGTTAAGACGCTGCTCGTGACCGGGATCGACCGCGATGGTTCGCTGGGTGGTCCGGATCTCGAGTTGCTGCAATCCGTCATCGCGGCCGTAACTGGTGCGAGTGGCGTGATCGCCGCTGGGGGAGTCACGACGGCCTCCGACGTCCGGG
>JAEMTW010000214.1 GCA_016462095.1 Thermoleophilia bacterium | reverse complement strand
TCACCCAGATCAGTGCGGTCGTCGTCGAGAAGAAGACGAACGAGACGCTGACCTGTGCCGTGTTGACCAGGCTGAAGGCGAGCAGGTACACCAGCACGATCGCGAACACGATCAGCAGGATGTACGGCTTTCGATCGCTCTTCGTAGGAGTGCTGTCGCTCATGCGAGAACCCTAGGTGATTACGCTGAGGCCTGCGCGGCGAGACTTGCCGCGGCGGGACGCTCGATCAGCTGTGCTTGGGGCGGCGGTACAAGGCCTTGGCGCTGAGCGGGACGGAACGTCGCGCAGGGCTCGGTGCGGGGCAGCGCGCAGAGATCGTGCACGCGGAAATAGCACTGATTGCATGCGCGCGCAGACACCAACAACGTCTCCTCCGGGTACGAACTACGGCTGCGAGAAGGCTCTTCTCAGCAACAAGGACAGGTTACGTTTAGGGGCCAAGCGGGGCAAGTGGTTTGAACCTGTTTTCCCCGCAATGTGCGGGTTTTTTCGGCTACGGCGCTGTGGCGCTTTCGATAGCGCGTAAAGCATCGGTGAAGTTATTGACGCCGATCACGCGGACGCCGTTCGGCGCGCCAGCGCGAGCATCGGCAACGTTGGCCATCGGCACCAGAAAGAGATCCGCGTCGACGCGCCCAGCACCAATCGCCTTCTCGCCGGCGCCACCGATCGGCCCGACCGCACCTTGCATGTTGAGGGTGCCAGTCGCTGCGACGCGTAGGCCCTTCAGGTTTGTGTAGCCCTTGCCGGCGCTGTAGATCTGCAATGCGAAGGCGAGCCCGGCGGAGGGTCCACCAACGCCTTCGATGCTGTAGGTCACCTTACGCGTCGACTCGACGACTGAGGCTTCGCTCGGCACGATGCCAAGCATCGGGGTGTTCTTCGGTCCCTTGATGGTTTGCGTGGTGACAGTTTCCATCTCGCCGGCGCGATGCAGCGTCAGCGTGACGGGCCGCTTGGCACCGACGGCTGTCAGCGCCGCTCGCAGTTCGTTTGTGGTGTTGATGCGCTCCTCGTCGACGGCAACGATGATGTCGCCGAGCTCGGCTCCTGAGGTCGCGATCGGAGCCTGCGGGTCGATGCCGACGATGCGTACGCCTTCGGACTTGACGGTGACGGGGACGCCGAGCGCGCGTAGTCCGACCACGGTCGCTGCGCTCTGCGACGAGTCCATGGCGACGGCGTCGAGTCGCGAGCGATCGGCTTCGGATTCGCCTGGCTGGAGGATCGAGTGGGCGGGCATTAACGCGCCACCATCGGCGACTCCAAACCAGGTCTCGAAGATGGTGGCGTGGCGTACGCCGACGGTGCTGTAGTAGAGCGAGCCAGCGCCTTTTGGTGCTGGCTCTTGCCCGGTGATGGTGACGACGCCAATTGCTGGGACTGCTGCGCGCGGCACGAAGGCAAAGTCGCTGCTGTCTGCCTGCAGTGACCAGATCAGGACGCCACCGGTTGCGATGGCGGCGACGACGGCGCTGATCAGCAGGAGGCGAAGGATGCGTGGCATGGAGTGCGGAGGTTGCCGGCACTGCGGCGACCAATTGAGAATACGCGCGAACTACTGCCCGCCGCGTGGTATCGGGCTGGTCGGTGTCGCTAGAGTCCCCTCATGACCATGCATGAGCCGACCGACGCCCTCGCCTCGCCACGCTTTACGGGCGTGCGCACCTTTGCCCGTTTGCCGCATATCCCCGAGATCGATGGTGCCGACGCTGCCGTCTTTGGGATGCCGTGGGATGGTGGGACGTCGTTTCGTTCGGGCTCGCGGTTTGGGCCCGAGGCGATCCGCTCGGCCTCTGCGTTGTTGCGGCCATTTAACCCGGCTGTGGGTGTGATGGTCTTCGGCAATCTGTCGGTGGTCGATGCGGGCGATGCGCCGACGGTGCCGGGTTACATCGAGCACACGCTGCCGCGCATCGAGGAGTACGTGACGGGCATTCTCGACCGCGGGGCCGTCCCGATCGGCATGGGTGGTGACCACTCGGTGGCGCTTGCCGAGTTGCGTGCGGTGGCGAAGAAGCACGGGCCGCTGGCCTACGTGCAGCTCGACGCGCACCACGATCTCTGGGACCAGTACAACGGTCTGCCGTATAACCACGGCACCTTCGCCAAGCGGGCGATCGAGGAGGGTCTGATCGACCCGGCTAAGTCGTTGCAGGCGGGTCAGCGCGGCTCGCTCTACGGGTCCGAGGATTATCAGGTCGCGGCCGATCTTGGCATTCGGCTCGTGCCGTGGCAGGAGTTGCGCCATTGGACGCCGGCCGAGTTTGGCGCGGCCGTGGCCGAGCGCGCGGGGGACACGCCGCTCTTCTTCTCGTTCGACATCGACTTTGTCGATCCAGGCATTGCGCCCGGCACGGGTACGCCCGAGGTGGGCGGGCCGAGCGCGGATCAGGCGCTCGATTTCATCCGAGCCTTGAAGGGCGTCAACCTCGTCGGTGCCGATGTTGTTGAGGTCGCACCGCAGTACGACGGGCCGGGCCAGCAGACGGCCTTGATGGCCGCCAACGTGATCTACGAGATGCTGTCTCTGCTCGCGCTCAAGCGCCCGTAACACGCAGCGCGTCGGCGACGAGGCCGTCGACAATCGCATCGTCGATCGTGTAGCCGGCTTGGCGTGCGGTGTTCGCGAGGATGCGGTAGCCGAGGGGTGTCAGCACGCTCTCGGGATGAAACTGCACGCCTTCGATCGGCAGCGTGCGATGGCGCAGTCCCATAATCAGCCCGTCTTCGAGGCGCGCGGAGACGACGAGTTCGCTGTCGGCAGCGGGTTCGGCGGCGGCGAGTGCGTGGTAGCGCCCGGCGGCAAACGGCGAGGGCAGACCGGCCAGCACTCCCTCGCCATCGTGCTCGATCGCGGCGGCCTGGCCGTGCATGGCGTTTGCGTTGGGGCTAACGGAGATGCCGAAGGCGACGGCGATGCACTGGTGGCCGAGGCAGATGCCGAGCACGGGGATGTCGCGGCCGAAGGTGCGAATCGCGGCCGTCGAGATGCCGGCCTCGTCTGGTCCTTGCGGGCCGGGCGAGACGATCAACGCACGTGGCGAGAGCGCCGAGATCTCGTCGAGCCGCGTGCTGTGCGATGGCACCACGCGGGCGGGCACGCCAAGCTCGGC
>JAEMTW010000213.1 GCA_016462095.1 Thermoleophilia bacterium | reverse complement strand
CATGACATCCGCGCGGTTGTGGTGTCCTCCCTAGAGATACGTAATCGCCCACAGCGCACACAGCGCCACGGGTGCCGTGATCAACATCGCGTCGATCCGGTCGAGCACGCCGCCGTGGCCCGCGAGCAGCGTGCCCGAATCCTTGACGCCGAGGTCGCGCTTTACGAACGACTCCAGCAGGTCGCCAAACGGTCCGACGACTGCGACGACGAAGCCGACAATCAGGGCGTCGATGGTACCGACGATGTCCTGACCGTAGAGCACCCACCACACAATCGCCGTGCCGATAATGATCCCCGCGACGAAGCCTTCAACCGACTTGCCAGGCGAGATCGCTGGCGCCAACTTACGACGACCGATCATGCGACCAATCGCGTAGGCGCCAATGTCCGAGCCCCACGTGCCAAGCAACACAGCCAGCACGAGGGTGAAGGACGAATCGCGCAAGACCACGACCGCGCCGAGCCCGATCCCAACCCAGACGACACCAAAGACGGTAACGGCCATGCTCGTCAACGACGAGTAATCCTCGTGCGGCGAGGCAGCCGCCAGGATGAAGGTCAACAAGATGACCGGGGCGAGCACCAGCAGCATCCCCACCACACCATGAAATTCGGCAGCTAAGACAACGGCGACTGCACCAACATAGCCAGCGATCATGACTGGGCGTTGCTCGCGCGCCATCGTCCACAACTCATGCAGCGCCAGCACAGCGACAACGACGGCTAGACCAACGAGCCACCAACTGCCAAGCCAGAGCACGAGTAACGCCAAGGGGAGCAGAATCGCGGCGACCAGCACGCGGCTCGTTAAGTTACCCACTCGGCACCTCTACCGACTGCACGAGCGTCATCGACCGCCGAATCGGCGGCCGCGCGTCGCGTACTCGCTGACGGCCTGCTGCAGCGCCTCGGGGCCAAAGTCGGGCCAGAGCGTGTCCGGGAAGGCGTACTCCGCGTAGGCGGCGTGCCAGAGCAGAAAGTTCGAGACGCGCTGCTCGCCTGAGGTGCGGATCACGAGATCGGGATCGGGCAGCTCGGAGGCAGCGAGGCGCACGCGAATCGCGTTCTCGTCGATCTCGTCGGGGCGGAGACCGTCCTCGACAATGCGGCGACAGGCATCGATAATCTCGGCGCGCCCACCGTAGTCGAAGGCGACGAACAGATCGAGCCGCTCGTTGTCCTTCGTGCGGACCTCCATGTCGTCCATCAGTGTGCGAATCCGTTGCGAGACACGGTCGCGACGACCGATAAAGCGAATCCGCACGCCCTGTCGATGGAGATCCATAAACTCGCGCTCGATCGTACGCGCGAACAGATCCATCAGACCGTTGACCTCGTCTTCGGGTCGCGTCCAATTCTCGGTCGAGAAGGCGTAGACCACGAGCGAGCGAATGCCGAGGTCGGGGGCGGCCTCGACCGTGCGTCGCAGAGCACGCACACCCGCGTGATGCCCACTGAGCGTTGGCAGGCCACGCAGCTTGGCCCAGCGCGCATTGCCGTCCATGATGATCGCAACGGAAGTCGCGGTGGACGGCACAAGACGACCCGTCTCGGGGCGGCGGATACTGCGGATGCGATCGAGAATGGCCACGGCGCTAAAGACGCAGGTACGAACCTGCAGGCGAATCGTACCGGCTACGCGTGACGCGCGGCGGACTCAGACTTCCATGACGTCGGCTTCGCGCTGCTTCAAGGCAGCGTCGATCTGTCCGACGTGGTCGTCTGTGAGCTTCTGAACCCGCTCTTCCGCACGATGAATATCGTCCTTACCGACTTCGGCTTCGAGGGCGTGGAGATCGGCCATCACATCGCGACGGATGTTGCGGATTGCGATCTTGCCTTCCTCTGCAAGTCCACGCACGATCTTGACGAGCTCCTTGCGGCGCTCCTCTGTCAGCTGCGGAATCGAGAGGCGGATGACCTTGCCATCGTTGCTCGGGTTGATCCCAAGATCACTCTCGAGGATCGCCTTCTCGATGTCCTTGAGGGCGTTGACGTCGTACGGTGAGATCAAGAGCGAACGCGGATCAGGAGACTGCACGCCGGCGAGCTGGTTGAGCGGCGTCGGTGTGCCGTAGTACTCGACCACGATACGCTCGAGGAGCTGCGGTGCAGCACGACCGGTGCGCACGGTCTGAAACTCGTGACGCGTCGCCTCGACGGACTTCGTCATCCGTTCCTTTGCATCATTGACTAGATCGTCGACCACAATTGCCTCCTAGGTACCTGCAGAGTGTGCCACACCGTGTCAGATCCCTTCGTCCACTTGGACTCGCACACCCCACACCACCCGCGATCAAACGACAACCGCTGAACTGAACCCCGATGTCATAAAGGGGTCAGACCCCTTTATGACATCGACGGGACTTGCACAACGGTCGGGATCAGCCCAATGTCACAAAAGGGTCTGACCCCTTTGTGACATCTAGACGGACTGCGGATCGACGTCGACGACGACGCGAGCATCGGCTGCGCGCAGCGACGTATGGCGATCGGCTAAGACTGCGTGGATCGCCCGGGCGGCGTGTTCGGCGCGCTGCGTGCGGAGCAACAGGTGCGCGCGATGGCGGTCCCGCAGGCGGATCAAGGGAGCCGGACCCAGCACATCGTCGTCGGGCACCATCACCGCCAAGGCATCGGCGAGACCGTCGAGGAAGACCATCGGAGCATCGGCGACGGGGGCATCGACAACGACCCGTACGAGGCGGCTAAACGGCGGATAGCGCAGCGCCTCGCGCCGCACGAGCTCGCCATCCAGAAACTCGTCGACCGCATGGCGCGCAGCGAGCCGCACGACACGCTGTGCCGGGTCCCACGTCTGGAGGATGACGCGACCGCCCGAACCCTCGCGGCCGGCACGGCCCGCAAGTTGGGCGAGGAGGGCGAACGAGCGCTCCTCCGCGCGGAAATCGGGCATCGCGAGACCGAGATCGGCGTCGATCACGGCCGCCAGGCGCACATCTGGGAAGTCGTGACCCTTGGCCACGATCTGGGTGCCGACCAGCACGGCGCGATCGGTGGCAGCAAACGTCGTCAAGACCTCCTCGAGCGCCCCCACCCGCGCCGCCACATCACCATCGAGTCGCAGCACGGTGAGTCCGCCAAAGCGATCTGCGATCTCGCT
>JAEMTW010000212.1 GCA_016462095.1 Thermoleophilia bacterium | reverse complement strand
GAATACGCCCGTGCGGCCGGTCAGCCCGAGGCAGTAGCACTCGCAATTCGCGAGCAGTATCAGCCCGATGGCGCGGGGCGACCCGTGCCCGAGACGCTGCCTGGCGCACTGCTCGCCTTGGCCGATCGCTTCGACCAACTCGTGGGCGTGGTCGCGATTGGCGAGCGCCCAACTGGGTCGCGCGATCCGTACGCCTTGCGCCGAGCCGCTGCGGGTATCGTCGAAATTCAGTCACGCTACGGCCTCGCGCTCGACCTGCCCACCCTGGTCGCCGAGACGCATGCGCTGCTCGTTGCCCAAACCGCCGACCTCGAGCTTGACGCGAGTGCAACGGCCGAGATTGTGGTGCCATTCATTCTCGATCGGGTTGATCAGGCGCTCGGCGATACTGGCGTTCCCGTCGATGTGCAGCGTGCGGCTCGTGGCGCGGGCCATGTCGATCCGGCGCGTCATGCTGCGCTCGCCCAGGCACTCCACGCGGCTGCCGATTCGGCAGAGCTAGCCGGAGCCCACGCGGCGGTGACGCGCTGTAGTCGCATCGTTGAGAAGGAAACAGCGGCGGATGTCGTTGATCCAGCGTTGCTGACCGACGCCTCGGAACGGGCGCTGGCGGAGGCCATCGCGACGCTCGCGCCGCGCATTGCCGCCGAATCCGATCCGGTCGTTGCACTTCGCGAGTCTGCGGCGCTTGCGCCCGCAGTGGATGCGCTGTTTGATGGCGTGATGGTGCTCGCAGAGGATCCCGCCGTGCGGGCTAACCGCGTGCGCCTGCTGCGCGATGCGCTGGCGGCATTCCAACCCATCGGCGACCTCACTAAACTGCAGCGATGAGCGACCAGCCTGTCGAGATCCATATCGTCTCGGACTCCACGGGCGATACGGCCTCGCGTGTTGCGCGCGCCGTGCAAGCCCAGTTCTCTGCGTCGCCCGTCAAGATCGTTCGTCATCCGCGTGTCAACACGGTTGAGGGGCTGCAGGCCGCCTTTTCCAAAATGCGGGGTCCGAGCAAGGCCGCGGTCTTTTTCACGCTGATCGATCGTGATCTGCGCGACCGAGCGACCGAGCTTTGCGAGCGTCATGGTCTTCCTTCGTGCGATCTGCTCGGCGCTCCGCTCGAGGCGTTGCAGCAGGCGTCAGGTAGCCAGGCCGAGCTCGTGCCGGGGCGGCCCGTGGCGTTGGAGATCGATTACTTCAAGCGCGTGGCGGCGATGGAGTTTGCCGTCAAGCACGACGATGGTCTCTCGGGCGAGGGGCTCGACGAAGCCGACATCGTGATCGTCGGTGTCTCGCGTACCGGCAAGACGCCACTCTCGATGTACCTCGGCTACCTCGGCTACAAGACGGCGAACATTCCCTTGGTGCCGGCAGTCGATCCGCCGCAGCAGCTCTTCCGGATCGATCGCGCCAAGATCGTTGGACTCACCATCGACCCCGAACGATTGCAGCGCATCCGTGGTCGTCGGCTGCGCGCGATGGGTGGGCGCGCGCGCAATAACTACGCCGACTTGGCCAAGATTCTCGAAGAACTTGACGACTGCACGAGCGTCTTTCGCAAGCTTGGCTGCCCCGTCATCGACGTCTCAAACCTCGCGGTCGAAGAATCGGCGTTACGGGTCATAAACTTAGTGGAAGAGCGATCCCACGACGAAGAGGAGGGGGCCGGCAATGTCGTTTCGTGAAATGCGAATTGCGTACCGAAATGGCGAGTTGTCCGAGGCCGCCGCTGGCGACAATCCAATCGACCTCTTCATGGCCTGGATCGAGACGGCGCGTGAATCGGGTGCCATTCTCGAGCCGAACGCAATGACGCTCGCAACGGTTAGTGCCGATGGTGCGCCGTCCGCCCGCATGGTGCTGCTCAAAGAGGTCGACGACGACGGCTCGTTCGTCTTCTACACCAACCGCATGGGTCGTAAAGGGCACGAGATCACCACCAATCCTCGGGTGGCCCTCGTCTTTTGGTGGGAGCCGCTCGAGCGCCAGGTTCGTATCGAGGGCACGATCGCCGAGACGAGCGCCGAGGAGACGGCCACCTATTTTGCCTCTCGCCCACGCGAGAGTCGGATTGGTGCCTGGGCTTCGAACCAGAGTCAGCCGATCGCGAATCGTCAAGAGCTCGAGCAGCAGTTTGCCTCGGCCGACGCAGAGCATCCTGGCGAGGACGTGCCGGTGCCGCCATGGTGGGGTGGCTACGCCATTCAGCCGACAGCGATCGAGTTTTGGCAGGGGCGGATGGGCCGCTTGCACGATCGCCTCTCCTACACGCGTGAGGGGCCGAAGTGGTCGCTGACGCGCCTACAGCCGTAGCGCGACCGGGTAGCCTCTAGTTATGCCAAACAGTCGCGTCGTCGCTTCCAGCATGGTCGAACAGACGTGCGACATCCTGCGCGAACGGATTCGCACGGGAGAGATTCCTCCAGGCACGCGCCTGCGGCAGGAGGTGTTGGCCGAAGAGCTTGGCATCTCGCGGACGCCGCTACGCGAGGCGATGCGTCTGCTGGCAGCGGACGGCTTGGTCGAGCTCGAGCCCAACCGTGGTGCGATTGTGACGGCCCTGCGGCACGATGATCAGGTGGCGTTTTGGGAGGCGCGTCTCGCCCTCGAGCCAGCCGCCGCGCGGCTCGCGGCGGAGCGTCCGTCAGCAAGCGGTGTCGAAGCAATGCGTTCGGCAATCGCCGAGCAGCGTGCAGCACGCGCGGACGACGAGGGCTTCGCGGCCAATCGGGCCTTCCACTTGGCGCTCGTGGCAGCCGCCGGTAATCCTCACCTCGACCGCTTCGCCGAGACGCTCTGGATACGCACGGTTGGGCAGTCTATTTACGCGGCGCAGTCGTCAGATGCCACGGTGGTCGCGGCCTACGCCGATCAGCATGCCGCGATGCTCGCCGCCATCGAGCGTGGCGATGCCGAGCTGGCCGAACGCTTGACGCGCGAACACATCCTCGCCTCGCCGGTTCCCGAGGCGCTCGGGACGCCCCAGACGTAGCGTTGGGCGCGGATCCTCGATAGTCCCATTACGCGTTGTGGATACGTGCGTAATCCAGGGCGACTCGCGATCTTAGGGAGGACACCACAACCGCGCGGATGTCATGTCCTCCTTGCCCATTTCGTGGGCCACTCAATGCGCTGCTCCAGGG
>JAEMTW010000211.1 GCA_016462095.1 Thermoleophilia bacterium | reverse complement strand
CCAGCATCCTGTTTGCCGCCTACATCGTCTTTGGTGGCGCGATCTGGTTCGTCGCGCGCCGGATCGGACCGCCACGTGAGGTGTTGGCGATTCGCCGCACCCCACTCGGTCGCGCCGTCGTACTGAGCGTCCTCGCGCTCGTGGCTGGTGTCGTCGCGGCGGCCGCGCTGGAGCCGATCTTTCATGGCTCCGCGAGCCAGAAGCTGGCGCTCGGCGTCTTTCCCGGTACGACCGCAAGTCTGATCGCAATCGTGCTCAGCGGGATCACGATCACGGCTGGAGCCGCCCTCACCGAGGAGCTCTATTTTCGCGGTCTCCTCTATGACCAGCTGGGTCGGCGCTGGGGTATCGCCTCTGCCGTCGTTGGCTCGGCTGGCGTCTTTGGTTTGGCTCATTTCCAGCCAAACGCGTTCCCGACCCTGTTTGCCCTCGGCCTGATTCTCGGCCTGCTTCGAATGCGGACAAATTCGTTTTGGCCGGGCGTCGGCGTGCATGCTGCGAACAACCTTTTGGCCTTCGTCGCACTGTTGCTGGCGTTGAGGTAGGCGGATTTCTCGTATGCTCCGCGCGTCTACGCAGTAGGAGTGCACGTGAGCGACCAGTCCAACGATCCGATCGTCGAGCAGTTCCGCAACCAGATCACTGATACGGACCTCGCGATCCTCGAAGCGATCAATAAGCGCATTACGACCGTCCGCAAGTTGCACGCGTACAAGGCCGAGCAGGGCTACGACGCCGTCGATCCCGCGCGTGAGGATTGGCTGACACAGTATCTCCAGCGTTGCAACAAGGGCCCGTTGTCGAACGACGAGGTCGCCGTGCTCTGGCGCTCGATTATCGATTCGACGCTGCGCGAAGTTGCGCGGCTCCGCGACGCCTGATTAGTCGTCAGAGCCGAATTCGTCCGGCTGGACGTCTTCGAGAAACTGCTTGAAGTCTTCGACGAGTTGTTCTGGGTCGGCGTTCGCCGCTGCTGCTCCACTCTCGTCTTCCATCTGGATCGCGCTCTGCTCGATCACGTCGTCGGCTGCAAAGATCGGCGCCTTGGCGCGTAGGGCAAGCGCGATCGCGTCGCTCGGTCGCGCGTCGAGCTCGACCTCACTGCCGCCGCGCTGGATCGTGATCTTGGCGAAGAACGTGCTGTCCTTCATGTCGACCACGCTGATCTTGACAACTTCCGCGTCCATCTCGGACAGCGCAGTTGCGAGTAGGTCGTGCGTCATCGGCCGCGGCGTCTCCGAGTCCTGCAGACGGGCCAAGATCGCTGCTGCCTCCGGATGTCCGATCCAGATCGGTAGAAAGCGATTCGTCAGCACCGTCTTGAGCAACACAATCGGCTGTTTGCCAACCATGTCGAACGACACCCCGTAGACAACCATTTCCTGCATGGACTTAGTGTACGCGGGTCTTGCGCTAGCCGCGCTTGAGGATCAGCACGGCGTTTTGGCCGCCGAAGCCAAACGCATTGATCATCACGCCAGGCTTTTCCAGCTTCGCCGGTGCACCCTGCACGAGATTGATGTCGCAGGCCGGGTCGGGATTGTCGAGGTTCATCACCGGTGGCACGACACCGTGGTGAGCAATCAGCGCGCCGATCGCAGCACTGAAGGCTCCGGCAGCGCCGAGCCCATGCCCGAGCACGGCCTTCGGGGCTGTAACCGGCGGGCAATCCGAGCCGGTTCCGAGAATGCGGCCAACGGCACCGGCCTCGCTGGCGTCGTTGAGTTGCGTCCCGGTGCCGTGGGCCACGACGGCGCCGATCTCGCTCGGAGCCAATCCCGATTTGCCGAGCGCCGCGCGAATCGCCAGCTCGGCGCCGGCGCCGTTCGGGTCGGGTGCGGTGACATGAAAGGCGTCGCAGGAGAGCCCAGCACCGGCCAGCGTTGCGTAGATGCGCGCTCCCCGGGCCTCAGCGTGCTCGAGCGTTTCGAGCACAAGCATCGCGGCACCCTCGGCGGGGATAAAGCCCGTGCGGTTCGCATCGAATGGGCGCGACAGCGTGCTGGGGTCGCCCTCAGCGGTCGACAGCGCACCCGCGTTGGCGAGGCTGCTCATCAGGTACGGCGTCAGAGCCGCGTCGCTGGCGCCCGCGAGCACGATGTCCGCGTCGCCACGCTGCAGCGTATGGAAGCCCTCGGCGACAGCCATCGTGCCGGCTGCGCAGGCCCCCACCCCCGCCGTGACGGGTCCGGTGACACCAAACTGGATCGCGGCGTTGGCTGCAGCCATGTTGCCCGAGACAAGCGGGACGTATAACGGACCCGTGCGCTCGGGCCTGTCGAGGTGCTTGATGACCTCATCGTCGCCCTCGGGGATTCCCCCGGCGCCCGTGTGGATCGTGATGCCCGTCCGTGGACCCGAGATGTCGTCGAGCCCTGCGTCGGCAACAGCGAGTCGCGCAGCAACAATCGCGAACTGTGCAAAGCGCCCCATCCGCCGGGCCGCACGCTTGTCCATGTGCGGCGTCAGGTCGAAGTCTTCGATCGGGGCTGCGTGCCGGGCAGGCAGCGCGTCATACTCAGCGCCCTCGAGGCGGCGCACGCCGGAGCGGTGTTCCATCAGCGACGACCACAACGCTTCGTGGCCATTTCCGGTCGGCCCAACGATCCCGATCCCGGTAATGACAACAGTGCGCGAATCAGTCATGCGGAGAGTCTGGCGGATACACCGGCGTTGCCGCCGCACGTCTGGTGTCGTGGACCCGATGGGCGATCCTGGATTCGAACCAGGGACCTCCTCCTTATCAGAGAGGCGCTCTAACCGACTGAGCTAATCGCCCGACGGCGCGATTCTATCGAAGGCCGGGCTTCCCCTGCGATGGTCACCTAGCCCGAGCCGCACCCGCAGGCCCGCACACTCGACAGGCAACCTCGGGCGCAGCATCGCGCCCGAGGCGGTGAACCGGATCGTGCAAAGACGCAGAACGGCTTTGGCTACGGGTAGGGAGTTAGCGGGGCTTTTGGATTCGCTCCCGCTTGCCAAGCAGGCGCGAACGGAATCCGCCCGACCAGCGAGCGGGATTACACACTCGCACCAGCAAACGTGGTACAACCACTAGATGCGACTAACTCTGAAAGTCTTCTGTCTGTCTCTTCTAACGGTCGCGCTGCTTGCTGGCTCGGCCACGAGCCTCGCGAGTCAATCCACGACCGTCGGTAAGGGAACGAA
>JAEMTW010000210.1:2359-3195 GCA_016462095.1 Thermoleophilia bacterium | reverse complement strand
CAATCGATTTACTATTTTCCATTGTGGTATGTTCCGATGCTGATGACGGTCTTCGACACCCGAACGACCGCAGGTCTGCCAGGCTTGCCGTCGGCCCGTTCGAGTTTGAAAACCGGGCCGGTCCGTTCGGGTTCCGGCACTTTGTCGAGCAGTTGGGCGAATTCCGGCGCCATCGGCAGCCGCCGCCTGGCCGACAACATCCTCCACCTTGCCCAGCATGCGCTCGAATTCCTCAGTCGTGATCAGGCGGCCGCGCATAACCTTGGCGCCCTTCGACATCTTCGCTCGCTTGATCCGCGGGAACCCGGGCAGGTGGGCGATGAGCTTCTGCAATTGTGCCCAGTTGAGCGCCGCCTTGAGGTGTGCCAAATGGCCGGCGATCGTCGACTCCGCCAGCTTCCCCCTGCCACCCTCGCCCTTGCGGAGATTTGAGACAAACGCCGAGAGCCGCTTTTCATCCACGTCCCAGAGGCGGCGAGGGTTGATGTCCGCCTCGAAGCGGTCGAATACTGAGGAGATCTTCTCTCCGGTTCGGGGGCGAGGCCGGGAACTACTTCAGTTTCGTATCGCGCCCGGAAATCTTGCCAGAGAAACCGAGACGGGATGACCGCCTCGCCGGCGTTCAGTTCCTCCCAGGCCGTCTGCATCCACAGAGGGGGGGCGGATGTCTTGCTTTTTGCGCATAAGGCAATACCATTGGAGCATGGTGAATCTCACGATCAAACTTCCGCTGGACGTCAAACAGCAGCTCGAACGAGCAGCCCGCCAATCGGGAAAGTCGATTTCCGCGCTGATCCGCGAGGCGGTGGCCACGCGCTTGCGGAGGGTCACCGCCG
>JAEMTW010000210.1:0-2349 GCA_016462095.1 Thermoleophilia bacterium | reverse complement strand
ACGATCGAACGCCAGATCTGAGCGGCGCTGGAGCCAGCGGGCGGCCTGACCTCGCGACGAGTCGTGAGCTCCTCCGGGGGTTCGGCGAGTGAGCCGCGTCATCGTCGACACCGGCCCCTTGGTCGCCTATTTCGACCGCGACTCGCAATACCACGAATGGGTCCGTGACCGCTTCCAGGAATTAATCGACCCGCTGATTAGCTGTCAGCCAGTCCTGACGGAGGCGTTATTTGTTCTCAAGCGGGGGGGGCTCGACCCAGACCTAGTCCTCGCGCTGGTCGAGCGGGGCGATCTGGTCTGCGACTTCGACGTTCGTCGAGAGATCACGTCTCTGCGTCGACTGCTGAGGAAATATCGTGACCTCCCTGCCACGCTTGCCGACGTCTGCCTCGTCCGCATGAGCGAACTCCACCGGGAGTGCTCCGTCTTCACGCTCGACCGCGACTTCCACGTCTACCGAAGAAATGGACGACAGTCGATTCCCGTGATATCGCCGCACTAAGTATTTCTATCGCGATGGGAAGAGCAAAGACCGCTCTTCGGAATACGTTGTGCGTCGGCCGAACCTTGCCTTGAGCGAGCGCCGCCAGGCAGTCGGGCCGTAGCTTTAGCTCTGGAGCGCGGCCTCGATCGCATGTGCAGCCGCAATACACTTTTCCCCAAGCGCCGGAAAGATTGATTCGGGCAGCCGTGAGACGGGCGCCATGATCGTGACTGCAGCCAGAGGCGTGCCATGCGAATCGAGAATCGGCGCAGCCACACAGTGGATCCCCTCGAGTCCCTGTCGTGCGAAGGCGTAGCCCCCCCAGGGCGATTGCGCGAAGCTGGGCAACCTGGCATGATTAGGCAATGGTCGTGTGAGGTGCATGCTCGCTGAGTATGCCGACGGCCTGTGGTCATGGAGGACTGGCCGTGCCTGTTATCAGCTCCCGTCTGTCGAGCATCCAATCACACTTCGAGAGTCTCACGGATCCGAGGACTAGAAAGGTCACGTATCCCCTCATGACCTTCATCGTGATCGCGATCTGCGGGGTGATCTGCGGTGCGGATGACTTCGTGGCCATTACAAGATTCGCGAAGGTGAAACGATCATGGCTCGGAAAGCTCGTTGATCTTTCGAAAGGCATTCCGTCTCACGACCGGTTCAATGCGATTTTCGCTGCGATCAAGCCCGCTGAATTCGAGCGATGCCTGCTGAGTTGGATCACGGCGCTGCACGAGGTGACTGGTGGGCAAGTGATCGCGATCGACGGGAAGACGCTGCGAGGCAGCTTCGACAAGGCGAGCAGCAAGTCGGCGATTCACATGGTCAGTGCCTGGGCGACGGCCAACTCGATCAGCCTCGGCCAGGTGGTCACCGCTGCGAAGAGCAACGAGATCACGGCCATCCCGAAATTGCTGGAAATGCTCGCCATAGAGGGGGCTATCGTCACCATCGATGCGATGGGTTGCCAGACGGAGATCGCTCAGAAAATCATCGACCGAGGCGCTGACTACGTGCTCAACGTCAAAGGGAACCAGCAGACGCTTCGGGACGGGATCCACGACGTCTTTTCGGAGTATCTCAACGGCAAGCCACCGGCGCATCCCGTTGGCACGTGCGCTCACACGCAGAAAGCACACGGCAGGAACGAGTCGCGATGGGCCTATGTGTGCGCGGCACCCAAGGCACTTCCGGACCGAGATCGGTGGCCCGGCCTCAAGGCCATCGGCACGGTGATCACCAACACGACACGGGATGGGAAGGAGTGCATCGATGTTCGCTAC
Source organism: Thermoleophilia bacterium (assembly GCA_016462095.1). GTDB lineage: Bacteria > Actinomycetota > Thermoleophilia > Gaiellales > F1-60-MAGs149 > F1-60-MAGs149. The sequence goes on along the minus strand of JAEMTW010000210.1, from coordinate 582 downwards.
TACATCCTGAGCAAAAAGCTTTCGCCGAAGAAGTTCGCGAGGGTGGTGGCGAGTCACTGGTCGATCGAGAACCAGCTCCATTGGCAACTGGATGTCACGTTTCGCGAGGACCATTCCCGAATCCGCAAAGGACACGCCGACGTCAACTTCAGCACCCTACGCAAGACAGCGTTGACCCTGCTCAAGAACGAGACGACCGCCAAGGTCGGCATCAAGAACAAGCGGCTGATCGCGGGCTGGGACGACGACTACCTCTTTCAAGTCCTGATCGGAGCATGAGTTATGGTGCGATCGCCCTGGGTTTACGGCCAAGTGCCTTGACGACTGCCATGAGCGGCGGACATTTGAACGATGCTTTCCCTGAGTACGGATGATTTGCGTCACCGCCGTGATCAAAGACGGCGTCAAAGTACCCAGGAAAGGATGTCCAGCAAACGATGAGGGTGACTGAGTCGCCCGGACTCATGTAGTTGCGAACATTGAAATCACTCTCGATCACGACGTTCGGATCGGCCCCATGCTCAAGCAGCCACTTGAACCGGGGCAGCCGATTATCTGGGTAGGCCCACAGCAGCGGCGTCA
>JAEMTW010000036.1 GCA_016462095.1 Thermoleophilia bacterium | reverse complement strand
TCTCGTCGAGTACCTCGGCAATGCGGGCATCGGGACGGTCGACCTTGTTGATCACCAGGATCACCGGCAACTCCGCTTCAAGCGCCTTGCGCAGCACGAAGCGGGTCTGCGGCAGCGGCCCCTCACTCGCGTCGACGAGGAGCAAAACAGCATCGACCATGGTCAGACCACGCTCGACCTCACCACCGAAATCGGCATGGCCAGGGGTGTCGATGATGTTGATTTTGACGTCGCCGTAACGAACGGCCGTGTTCTTAGCGAGGATCGTGATGCCCTTCTCTCGCTCCAGGTCGTTCGAGTCCATCACACGCTCGCCGACGTCCTGATTGGCGCGGAAAGCACCCGACTGCCACAGCATGGCGTCGACGAGAGTCGTCTTACCATGATCAACATGCGCGACGATCGCGATGTTCCGGATCGAGTCGCGGCGTTCCACTGAAAAGCCAGTCTACGTTGGGTCGTGTTCGGACAACGCCGGTCCTTAACCAGTCGTGGTTATGGCCCGGCTGGTGGCGAGCGTTCTCCCGTACGCACCCGAGTCACGCACTGCCGTGGCGATCTGCGGCACCATTTGGGTGTGCGCCGTCTCGCTCTCTTGATCGGATTGTCGTGTCTGCTCGTGCCTGCCGTTGCACAGGCCGACTGGCGAGCGGTGCCCGATCCGTCGGCGCGCCCCGACGTGCCGGCCGTGACGATTCGCCAAGACGTCGACGCGAAGACGGTGATGCTGCGTACGTGGTACGACACGTGGAATGGGCGGCGGCGGGCGATGACGATCCTGTTTCCGCGTGCCGCGGAGAACACCGGGCGGGTGCTACCGCTGCTGGTGGCAGCCCACCCGGCTGGTGGTGCGAGCACGTGTGTCGACCAGATTGCGTCGCTGGCGGGGCGGTTTGGTTTTGTGCTTGCGTGTCTCGATGGGCAGGGCATTTCCACGAGAGCCTTCTCGTACGGCGCTCCGGGCCAGATCGCCGATCTCGCCGCCGCACCGCGGCTGATTGCTGGGCGCCTGCCGGGAATGAAGCTTGATGCGCGCAAGCTCTATCTCGTCGGTTCGTCGATGGGTGGCACAGAGGCGCTACTCGTCGGCTTGCGCTATCCGGGGGCCTACAGCGAGACGGTCGCGCTCGACCCAGTTACGGATCTCGGCTTTCGCTTCAATTCGCTGCCGCTCGTCCGGCGAAATCAGCTCGAGGCCGAGTGTGCTGGGCCGCCGACGCTACGAGGGTCGTGTTATGTCGTGCGCAGTCCGATCGCGTATGTCGGTAAGCGCGCGTTGGGATCGGCGGTCCTCAACGTCTGGTGGTCGACGACCGATCCGGTCTCGGGTGCACCGCAACAGGTGCCACGATTCTTGGCTGCTGAGCGCAGTTTTATGCAGCCTGGGCAGCTCCGCGAGCGAGTTGGTGCATGGGGCCATGGCGCGCTTTGGGATCGTGCGGATCATCGTGCCGCGTGGCTGATCGACCTCGGATTGGTGCCTCCCGGAGGACTCCCCGCGACGACTGATTTTCTACCATCGGACTCGCGCTAACGAACTGCGAGTAGCTTGTCGGGCTCCTCCGCCGTCAACGCTCGAGCGATGGCTCGGCAGGCGAGTTCTGCGTCGCTGTGCAGAGCGTTGTCGTCGGGGATCGACCACGAGGATTGTTTGACGACGACGACGCCGCGTGGGCGATCGACGTAGATCATTTGGCCGTGAATGCCGACGGCCATCACGCAGCCTGGGTCAATGCGTGGCTGGTACCAGCACGACCGATAGCAGCCGCCGGGCAGCCAGTCGGCGTAGTCGCCGATTGCCCAATGGGCGGGGTCGCCACCCGTTGTGAAGTCCTCAATGAAGTCTGCGGGCACGATTCCGGCACCACCTTCGGCGACGATCATGCCGAGGCGGGCGAGGTCGCGTGGAGTGGCGCTCAGACCACCGGCTGCACGGGGAACACCAAAGCGGTCGAGCGTCATGTCCGCATCCGCCTCTGCGCCCATCGGTACCCACAGGTACTGCGACACGGCGAGCGCGTAGGGCAGGCCACTGGCCGCCTCGCAGACCCAGCCGAGCATGTCGGTGGTCGGCGACATGTAGCGAAAGCGCTGCCCGTGCTCGCCCTCTTTTTGGCGAGAGGCAAGAAACTCGTGCAGGCCCATGTGGTCGGGTGGGGCCGGGTACCAACCGGCGGAATTGCGGTAGAGCACGATGTCCGGCCCCGGCGAGTAGTCTTCGACGAAGGTGTACGACGCCTCCATATCGAGCAGGTGGCGGACCGTCGCATCGCCAAAGCCACTGTCTGCAACGTCTGGCACGTAGGTGATGACGGGCGCGTCGACGTCGATCTTGCCGGCACCGACGAGCGCCCCGCAGAGCAGGGACGTGATCGACTTGGTGACGCTGAACATCAGGTGCGGCTCGTCGTTGCGAATGCCGGGAGCCAACCACTCGAGCGCAACGCCATCTCCCTTGATCACGACCAGCGCGTCCGTTTCGGTCGCTGCGAGGTATTCGCCCATCACGCGCGTCCCTGTCGAGCTGTCGAAACTGAGTTCGAGCAGATTATCCGCGGGCTGATAGCCGAGCGCACGCGGGTGCTGACCGTGGCGGATACGAGCGGTGGGAATCAACTCGCGCACGTGTCGAAACGACCAGCGCGTGTGGGGGGGCTGCATCCAATTGGCAAGCGTGGGGCGGTCCATACCGTCAGTATGCTCGCTTGCAGTGGCGCATGCGAGCCGATATGCCGATTTGACTGAACCCGATTGCAACGGCAGCGGGCGTGCTCGAAGGCGCGTTGTTCGGGTGCCAGCTAGCGTCAAGCCGATCGTTTTCATGCCGTCCAGCGTGCTCGTAACGAGTACCGCGCGGCGTACGCTCTGAGCGCGATGAGCGACCTTCCCGTTAAGCGGCAGCATGCGTCGCCACAGTCGACCGTTTGCCGACAGCCCTGCCCGATCTGTCAGAGCCTCGAGCCGCCGATTGATGTGCATGGGCATAGCCAGTGCGCGACCTGCAAGGTCAACATCGATCCGTGTTGTGGCGGCGCTGCTTTCGAATTGCCCGCGGCGTGACCTCACTCGTTGGAAATGCGCTGACCTGCACCGCGCGGTTGCGAACATGATTGGATGTGTTGAGACGGCAGATACGGCGGAGGTATCAGTGCTGAAAGCGATCGTGCAGCGGGTGGCCCTCTTGGCGTCCGTCGCGCTGGTCGTGTCGGCAGCGAGCACAGGAGCCGTGGCCTCTGCCGCGACGGTATCTGCGCCGCGACTCTTGGGTGCTCTGACGGTGGCGAGCGAGCATAAGTCGGGCTACTCGCGTGACTTCTTCAACCTGTGGGTCGATGCAGACGGCAACGGCTGCGATACCCGTCGGGAGGTCTTGATCGGTGAGGCGCGTGTTCGCCCACATGTCGGGTTTGGTTGTGACCTGTCGGGCGGGCGTTGGTGGTCGGCGTACGACAACCTCTTCATCACCAACGCGAGCAGGCTCGACATCGATCACTTCGTGCCGCTGGCGGAGGCGTGGCGTTCGGGAGCCTTTCGATGGAGTGCGGGAACCCGTGAGGCCTTCGCCAATGATCTTGGCTACTCCCTGTCGTTGATCGCCGTCACGGCGCATACGAATCGCAGCAAGAGCGATGCTGATCCCGCTGGTTGGCTGCCGCCTTTCAATGCGTATCGCTGCACGTATGTCGCGACGTGGGTGGCGATCAAGTGGCGGTGGCGACTGACGATTGACCCACTCGAGAAGGGTGCGCTCACCCTCGGGTTGACAGGCTGTGGCGCTGCGGCGAAGGTGCTGCTGCCAACACGCGCGGCAATTACGACGGTACCGGTCGTGCCCGTTGCCAGCGGGGGCACGACCACTGCGGCCGGAGGCAGCGGCGCGCTTGATGCGCGCTACTCGTACTGCACGGGGGCCATCGCTGCCGGGCTTGGTCCGTACTACCGCGGGCAAGATCCCGAGTACGACTGGTACCGCGATGGCGACAGCGACGGCATCGTCTGCGAGCGCTGACCGTCAGACTCTGTCCATGATCACCGTCAGCCATCTCTTGCAGACCCCGGTCAAGAGCCTTGCGATGAGCGAGGTTGCGCAGTTCGAGCTTGGCCCCGATGGAGTCGTGGGTGACCGCAGGTTCTTCTTGCTGGGCGATGATGGCCGCTCACTCAACGCTGCTCGGCGCCTGCCGCTCTGTCAGGCAACAGCGACGCTACGTGACGGGCAGTTGACCATCGTCTTGCCCGACGGCACGTCCGTGACGGGGCCGACGGAGGTTGGCGAGCGGTTGACGGTCGGCTGGGACATGAAGCTCGAAATCGATGCCTACGTTGTGCCTGGACCCTGGCGCGAGGCGCTGTCCGAGTTTGCGCGCGAGCCGGTGCGTCTGGCGCGTGTCGCGGACGAACGTGGAGGTTGGTCGGGTTTCTCGGTTTCGCTGATCGGGACACCGTCAATTGATGCTCTGGGTCTCGGGCCGATCGACAGTCGTCGCTTTCGCATGCTGATCCAGACCGCGGGCGGCGCACCGTTTGTCGAGGATGGCTGGGTCGGGTGCGATGTCAGGGTTGGCGGCGCCGTCATTCATGTCGATGAGACGTGTGCGCGCTGTGCGGTGACCACCTGTGACCCGGATAGCGGCGAGCGCGATGTCGACACGTTGCGCGCGATGATCGAGGCCAAGGGTGCTGCAGACCTTGGGATCTATGGCTCTGTTGTGGAGCCTGGGCTCGTGCGCGTCGGTGACACGGTCGAGCTGCTCTGACTTAGCGCCAGAGTGCGTTGATCGGATCCCACAGGACGGACAAGAGGAAGACGCCGATGGCGATCAGGAGGACGATCGCGGTGACGCGCATGAAGCGTGGATGCATCGCGGCAGCGTACCGAGTCGTTAAACGGTGACGAGTTCCCGGTCATCCTCGGCTGCCAAGGGCGGCAGGGCTCGCCGGCGTGGAAACGAGAGCAAACCCTCCGCGGCCAGAATCGCCACGGCTGCCTGTGGCAGGTCGACGCGCCGCTCACAGGCGGCGTAGCGTGGCTCCCAGACGGGGAGGACTTTGCGGTTGAAGGCATCGAGCCGCTCGAGTTGGAACCAGCGGTCGCCGCGCATCAATGCCTCGGCGGCGAGGCGTTCGAAGCCCTGCAGGTCGTCAGACCTCAGGATCCGACCAAAGGCGCTGAAGTTGAGACCGACTCGACCAATCCCTGCTGTCCGCGCCCATCCAAACACCGCTGCCAAGATCGCCTCGTTGAGACCGTTGGGAGCGGTTGCGGCGCGGCGCATGGTCGAGAGCGAGAGGTCGCCTGTCGTCAGCACAGGTACGAAGTGGATGTAGGCGGCTGGCGACCCGTCAGCACCGAGGGCGATGGCAAACACGCAGTCGTCATGTTCTTCGGCCCACGGGCTATCAAGCGCCATCGAGAACCCGCGCTCTCCTTTTCCACCGAGCCACGTGGTGGAGGCCTCGCGGAGACGATTGAGCAGCGCAGGATCGATGTCGCGCCGCCGAGCGATCATCATCGTGTAGCCCGCGCGTTCGATGCGGTGTACAGACTGGCGCACCTTGCGCATCGTGCGCCCAGCGAGCGAGAACTGCTGCGGCACGACAATCGCCTCGTCGCCGATGTACGTCGTCATCAGCCCGGCCTGCTCCCAGAGGGCACACGACGACTGTGGCAGGCCGACCGCAGCGACTCGGCGGCCGATTGCAATCTGCTCCATGTGGAAGCTGTGTAGAAGCTCGGCACGAGCGGGATTGCTGCCGATCACATCGCCCGAGACGATCGCGACGCCCGCGACGACCCGGTACGCGAGCATCGCCTGGTGGTCGCGGGCAAAGGCGAGCGTCATGTCTTGGCGCAGGGAGAAGTACGAGAGTCCGTCGTGCGCGTGGCGGTCCAAGATTTTGCGGGCGAGCTCGCGGTGATGATTCTCGGACGGGTTAGGCGGCGCTACCGGACGCAGCCAAAGGATGGCTGTGACGATGATTGCCACCCCCGTGTAAAGACCGAGTGCGGAGAGCGAATCGGGGGCTCCAACCAGCGCACTTAGGCTCTGTTCCGCTGCTTCTCGTAGCGAAATTGGATTGTCGGCTAGACGGGCTACTGCTTCGGCGGAGGCGATTGCGAGCAGCACCCCTGCAGCTGCGAAGTATCCGACCCAGGTGAGGCAGCGGCGGGTTGCATGCTGTGCGCCCCCGACAGTAAATGCAGCCCGCTTGGCGATCAGGAGCACGAGGAGAGTCAGGGCGGCAATGGCCTCCTCGGCATCGAGGCCTTTTGCGAGGTGGAGGACCGCTGTAAATGCGAGGAGGATCAAGGCCAACTGCCAGGCGCGATGACGGCGACGAATGAGTCCAAACGCCACGATGATCAACAGCACACCGAGCTCGAAGACGATCACGTGCGCCGTCCGTGTCGCTTGGATTGGAATCAGGCTGTTGAGCAGTGCTACTCGATCTGCAAGGTCGGGGGTCAGGGCCGAGACGACCGAGGTCAGCCCAACGAGGGCGACGCCAACGGCGAGCAGCTTGACGATCAGATCACGGGGACGCACGGCGGGCACGCTCCCAGTATCGCGCATGCCTAGTCGGGCGCTGCCGGCTACGGCAGAGCGAGTGGTTCTGGGTCGGCGCTCACGGACCCGAACAACTGCTCAAGAAACCCGTAGAACCAGGCTGCCTGGGCGGCATCGTGTTCGAGCATCAGGACATCTTGTTCGGCTCGGGTCTGGGCGCCCGGCTTGCCGTAGGCGGCCCAGTCTGCGGCCTGCCAGCGGCGAAAGCCTTCGATCGTCACCTCGGGATGAAATTGCACGCCATACGTCGTCGTCCCGTACCGGTAGGCCTGGTTTGGATACAGCTCGCTCGAGGCGAGCAGTGTTGCACCCTCGGGTAGGGCAAAGGTGTGAAAGTGAGCCTGCACGGCGTGGATCGGTGCGGGCATGAAGTCCGCGCCGGCGGCGGTCGGTGTCAGCTCGTAGTAGCCAAACTCGTGCAGACCCGAGGCGGGCGGGCCAACCTCGGCACCGAGCACATAGGCGATCGACTGCGCGCCCTGACAGATGCCGAGCAGTGGCACCTCCTGCTCGATGCACTGGGAGATCCAGCGATGCTCCTCGCGAAGAAAGGGGTGCTCCTGTTCGGCAAAGACGCTAAACGGACCGCCGTGCACGACGCTGCCGGCCCACGTCTCGTCGAGCATCGGCACCGGTTCGCCAGCGCATGGTCGAATCGTGACGGGCTCGAAGCCGCGAAGGAGCAGATACGTGTTGACGCGATCGTCAGGCGGATCGTCACCGTGACGAATGATCAGGACGCGGTTGTTCATGCGGAAGTATCTTGACAGAGGCGATGTTGCTTGTTTTCTGGAGTTCGAGCAGGGCACGAAGGAGAGCGAAGTGACGACGTACAATCTCTCTGTGACGTTCGATGTGACCTATGAAGCTGAGGGCGGGATCACCATGATCGTGTTCTCTGACGTTTTGTCAGTCGGTGGGCGGCCTTTTGGAGAGGGCGCGGTCGTGCATGTGGACGCAAACGGCGCGGCAACCGCGGTCGAAATTTGGAGCCTCCCACATTTTGATCTCGATGCGTGCGCCGCCACCTACGGTTTCAGCGATCGGGCCGGTGCGATCGGCATGGCGCTCGCGACCGCTGCTGCCTGATCAGCCGGTCGGGGATCGCCAGACGTCGATCGCGCGCCAGCCGGCAGGCGTTGTGGTCTCGAGGTTGTAGAGGCTAAAGCCCATTGCGCCTGCGCTCTTGGCTCCGCGGGCGGCGGCAACGAGGAGGTGGGGTTTGAGAAAGTCGGTCACGCCGGCAATCACGTGAACGGGTGCGGCTGGGTCGCCGGTCTGCTCTCGAATTGTTGTCACGCAGGCCGCCGCCATCGCTGTCGTCTGTGCAGGTGTCAGGTAGCGCGACGTGTAACACATCGGCAGCATCGCGTCGGTGTTGGCGCGGATCGCGGCGTACGGGAAGATCCGCCACCAGGCGAGTGCGTCGCGCGGCACGATGCCCGCCATCGGCAGGTCGGGATAGGTCGAGCGGAGCCATCGCACCATCGCCGCAGCGCGGTTGGCGCGCAGCTGGCGGTTGCGGACGATGTCGGCTTCGATGTCGACGCCAAGACCGTCGATCGGGTCGGCGCCACCAACGTTGATTGCTGCTGCGAAGCGGCGTCGGTCGAGCGCGATGTTGCGGTAGCCCGGCAGGTACCACGGCACGACCTTGATGCTATTCGCGTGTGCGAGGGAGATCATCTCCCGGATCTGATCGGGGTACATCACGTCGGCGGGGCTGTGGTAGTTCGACGTCTCGACGTAGATCGTCTGGATACCGTGAGCGACGGCTTCGTCGACGACGAACTGGGGGTCCTTGATTGTCTCGTCGTAGATGTCGACCCAGAGGCCAGTCCCAGCGAAGACGGCGGTGCGGCTCGCAGGATTCGAGGCAGCTGTGGCTCCGGCTGGGAGGAGACCAATCAGCAGGGTGACTGGGAGAATTAGAAGCAACAGGCGTGGCACAGATCTCATGGTACGCACGGTCGGCCTCGCTACGAGGGTTTTTGTCCCGCGACGTTTGGTGTGTGCCCCCGGATTCGTCACACTGCAGAGGTGATCACCGTCTCGCGCCTGTTGCACTCGCCCGTCAAGGGCCTCGAGCTCGTCGAATACCCCTCGCTCGAGGTGGGACCGTTGGGTGCACCGTTCGACCGTCGCTTCTTCGTTGTCAATGCCGCGGGCGAGCTGATGGGCAGTTGGAGTCATGGCCGCCTCTGCCTGACGCGCGCAGAGTACGACGGTACGACGTTGACGATGCACTTTCCTGACGGGTCGGTCATCTCGGCACCCGATCCGAGTATCGGTGAGGCGATCGACTTGATCTGGGATTCCGACGAACCGGCCACCGCCCATCTTGTTGACGGCCCCTGGGCGGCAGGGCTCTCCGAGGTTTTGGGTGAGCCCGTCAGGCTGGCGCGCGTCAACGACTCGACGGGTGGCTGGTCGGCGCACGCCGTGTCATTGATCGATGTCGCCTCAATCGCCGCGCTCGAGCAGGGTCCACTCGATGAGCGCCGCTTTCGGATGACGATGACGTTGTCGGGTGGCACGGCCTTCGAGGAAGACTCCTGGCTTGGGCACGACGTCGCGATTGGCTCGGCCGTGCTGGCCGTGCGTACTGCGTGCGAGCGTTGTGTCGCCACGACCCGCGATCCCGCTACGGGTGAGCGCGATGTCAACACCTTGCGTGCCATGAAGGCGGCGCGTGGCGCACCCAACCTCGGCGTCTATTGCGACGTTGTGACATCTGGCCGCGTCAGCCTTGGCGACGAAGTTCGCCTAGTCGGTCTTTCGCAGAACTAGTGCGAGCAACCCCAGTTCGCAATCCAGGGCGGACATGACACGTGCGCACTTGTCATGTCCGGCGGAGACGATCTGGCTAAGAGAGATGGTTGGAGAGGAGCACCGGCCCCTCTCCGACCAACGACTACTCCATCCCGAAGTCGGGTGCGACCTCGCCGGCCGGGTCGGGCGCAGAGGCGAGGACGCTGGGTGCGACCATGTCGGCGTACTGCTCGAAGTTCTTGACGAACTGTGCCGCGAGCTTGTGCGCGGTGACGTCGTAGAGGTCCTTGTCGGCCCACGCATCGCGCGGGTTGAGCAGGCTCGGATCGACGCCAGCGACGGCGACGGGGATGTGTAACCCGAAGATCGGGTCGATCATCGTCTCGGCATTGTCCAGCTCGCCGCCGATGGCTGCGCGCACGAGTGCCCGCGTGGCTGCGATTGGCATGCGGCTACCGACGCCGTACCCACCACCAGCCCAGCCGGTGTTGACGAGCCAGGCGGAGGCACCCGTCTGCTCGAGGCGCTCGCCGAGCATGCGGGCGTAGACGCCTGGGCGCTGCGGCAGGAACGGTGCTCCAAAGCAGGTCGAGAAGGTCGTCTGTGGTTCGGTCACGCCAACTTCGGTGCCGGCCAGCTTGGCGGTGTAGCCCGACAGGAAGTGATACATCGCTTGGTCGGGGGTGAGGCGCGAGATGGGAGGCAGGACGCCGTAGGCGTCGGCTGTCAGCAGCACGACCGCAGTCGGCGTGCCGGCACGCTTCTCTGGTACGGAGCCAGGGATCGAGCTGACGGGGTAGGCCACGCGTGTGTTCTCGGTGATCGACTTGTCGGCGAAGTCGATCTCGCGCGTAATCGGATCGAGCACGACGTTTTCGATGATCGTGCCAAACATCTCGGTTGTCGCGTAGATCTCGGGCTCGGACTCGGCGGACAGGTTGATCGCCTTGGCGTAGCAGCCACCTTCGATGTTGAAGACGCCATCGTCGGCCCAGCCGTGCTCGTCGTCGCCGATCAGGGCGCGCTCGGGATCGGTCGAGAGTGTTGTCTTGCCAGTGCCGGAGAGGCCGAAGAAGACGGCGACGCGACCATCGTCGGCGACGTTGGCCGAGCAGTGCATCGGCAGAACGCCATGCTCGGGCAGGCGATCGTTCATGTACGTGAAGACGGACTTCTTGATCTCGCCGGCGTAGCGCGTGCCGCCGATCAAGATCTCGCCGGCGGTAAAGTCGAGCGTCACGAAGCCACTGGTCCGGGTGCCGTGGACTGCGGGGTCGGCCTTGAACTCGGGGGCGTGAAGAATGACGACTTCGGGGGCGTGGACTGCGATCTCGTCCGGCGTTGCGTTGACGAGCATCGTCTGCGCGAAGAGGACGTGCCAGGCCGAGTTGCTAATCACGCGGACGGCGACGCGGTGCTCGGGGTGCGAGCCAGCGAAGGCGTCGAGGATGTAGAGGTCGCCCTCGTTGAGGAAGGCGGTGAGGTCGGTGCGGACCTGCGCGTTGTTGGCGGGCGAGATCGGCGTGTTGACCGGCCCCCACCAGATGCGCTCATCGCTACCCGGCTCTTGCACAACGAACTTGTCTTTCGGCGAGCGGCCCGTGTTGGGAGCGGTGTTGACGATCAGCGCGCCACCGTTACCCATCACGCCAGCGTCGGCACGGATGGTGTGTTCGTAGAGCTCAGCGGTCGTCAGGTTCCAGTGGGCAGTGCCTTGGGGAGCGAGACCGTGTTCGCCGAGATCGACTGAGCCGTGTCGTGCCGTTGTTGCTGCCATGGAGGTCTTCGCCTTTGGGTCGCTGGTGCTGTGAGCGTTTGGTAAACGAAGGTATCCCTCGTGTGCTGGGAACCCTAGTCAATAGATAGGTCGTACCCATCCACTGATCACTTTTCGCCGAAGAGCCAGATTCGGTCTAAACTGCCCGGACATTTCGAGGGGGATGCACTGATGGAGAGTTGGCGGAGTAAAAAGACGTTGATCTTGGGTCGCGACGACATGATGGGCCTCTTGACGCCCGCCGAGTACGTGGCGGGAGTGGAGCAGGCCTATCGCATGCATGGCGAGGGTCGCTACTACATGGATCCGAAGGGCCACATCGTGCTCGACAAGTATCCGGGCGAGTGGGAGGCAATGCCGTCCTACATTGAGGAGCCCGAAGCCGCGGCCTGCAAGTGGGTCTCGATCCGCGAGAACAATCGCGACAAGTTCGACCTCCCCACCGTCTTCTCGATCCTGATTTACACGGATCCCGAGACAGGCTTCCCGCTCGCGATCTGCGACGGCTCGTACCACACGGTCCAGCGCACCGGCGCCTCGGCTGCTGTGTCCGCGAAGTGGCTGGCGCGGCCTGAGTCGAAGGTCCTCGCGATCATCGGTGCGGGCAACATGGCCGAAGGCGCGCTCGAGACCTGCGACACCGTCTTCGAGTGGGACGAAGTCCGCGTCTGGAGCCGTCGCGAGGCGACGCTGGACCACTTCCGCTCGGTGATGGAGCCGAAACTCGAGGGCCGCTATCCGCTCAAGACGTCGACCGACCTCGAGAGCACGGTGCGCGGCGCAGATGTCGTCGTCACGATCACCCCGGCGCGCGAGCCGCTGATCAAGAAGGCGTGGCTGTCGCCCGGCACGCACATCGCCGCCGTCGGTGCCGACAAGGATGGCGACCAAGAGCTCGAGTCCGACGTACTCGTCGGCGCGCGCATCTTTGTCGATGACATTCGCCAGTGCCGCTACGACGGCGAGATCAATGTGCCGCTCAAGGAAGGCGTGATCACCGAGGACGACCTGGCCGGCTCGATTGGTGAGGTTGTTACCGGAAAGATCCCTGGCCGCACCTCGCCGGAAGAGATCACAATCTTCGACTCGACGGGCATCGCCCTGCAGGACTCCGCGATCGTGCCGCTCGAGTATCAGCG
>JAEMTW010000035.1 GCA_016462095.1 Thermoleophilia bacterium | reverse complement strand
CTGAAAGTCTGGCTTGACGCCTCTCCGAAGGAGCGCCAGCGCCGACGAGCAGCCGAGCGTGGAGCAGAGGCTGGTGCTGTTGCGCTTGAGCGCGATCGGCAGGATGCTGCGCAGATGCTCGTACCTGAGGACAGCGTGCTGGTCGAGACCGACGGTCTGACGATCACCGACGTGATCGAACGGATCGTTGCGTTGGTTGAGGAGCAGGCATGAGCGAGCGCAAAATGCGGTGGGACGGCTACAAGGTGATGACGCCCGAACGCTCGTGGAACGTCTGGTGGTTTCTCGTTCGTGGTCCGATCACGCTGTTTTCGAAGCTGCGGGTCTGGGGTCGCGAGCGAGTGCCCTTGACGGGGCCGGTGGTGCTCGCCTCGAACCATCAGTCGTTCTATGACATTTTTGTGCTCGGCTCGGCGATGCGCCGCCCGATCTTCTACATGGCAAAAACTGAGCTCTTTGAGAACCCGGTCGTCGACAGGGTCATCACGCATGCGGGTGCCTTTCCTGTGCGGCGTGGTGAGGTCGATCGTGGTGCCCTCGAAGCGGCCAAGGAGGTGCTGGCGCGGGGTGACGTGCTCGGCATCTTTATCGACGGCACGCGTCATCACACGGACGCCGTTGGCGAGGTGCGGGCAGGTGCTGCGATGATCGCTGCCCAAGCCGGTGCACCTGTGGTGCCGGTCTACATCCATGGCACCGATCAGATCGTTGACGCTCCACTGACGCCCGTCAGTGTGACGTTCGGACGTCCGATCATGATCTCCGGCCGGGGTAGCAAGGCGTACCGTGCGGGAGCAGAACAGATTGGCGCCGAGCTGCGGCGCCTGCAGGCATTTGCCGAGAGCGCAGAACGCGCCGGGCGACCGAAGTACGCAATTCCGCCGGAAGCCCCGGCAGAGACGGATGGTGGACAGTGAGCGGACGAGAGCCACCACGGTCGCGCAAACAACGCGGACACGAGTTTGACGACGAGGCGAACGAGGCGGGGGAGGTCCCCTCTGAGCTGCCGCTGATTGGCGTCGTCGCCGTGGTCGGCTATCCGAACGTCGGCAAGTCGACGCTCTGCAACCGGCTTGCGGGTCGTCGCGATGCCGTCGTGCATTCCGAGCCCGGCGTGACGCGCGATCGCAAGGACGTCGATGTCGAGTGGAACGGCAAGCGCTTCCGGCTCGTTGATACGGGCGGCATTGATTTTGGGGGCCAGACGCTGATGGCGGAAGAGGTCGCGGATCAGGCGCGGACGGCGCTCGCAGAGGCCGATATGGCGCTGTTTGTCGTCGATGCCAAGGCGGGTGTGATGCCCGGTGACCTTGAGGTTGCCGAGATTCTCCGACGTCAGCGCAACCCCGTCATTCTCGTGGCCAACAAGGCTGAGGGTGGGCAGGGCGATACGAATGCGCTCCAGTTCCACCAGCTCGGTCTTGGCGATCCGGTTCCCGTCTCGGCGATCCACGGCTCCGGCAGTGGCGACCTCTTGGATCTGATCGTGGAAGGGCTTGCCGAGTTGCCGGATGCGGCTCGCATGGAGCGCGTCGCCGACGAGATCGGTGTGGCCGTGCTCGGGCGTCCGAACGTCGGCAAGTCCTCGCTCTTTAACGCCCTGATTGGGCAGCCGCGTGTGATCGTGTCTGATATCCCGGGCACCACGCGCGATGCGATCGACACCCGCCTCGTGCGTGGTGAGACCGCGTTTCGACTCGTTGACACGGCTGGTATGCGACGGAAGCGTCACCTGCGCCAGGACGTCGAGTATTGGAGCGAGAAGCGCGCGCTGACTGCCGCCGAGCATGCCGACATCGCGCTCGTCTTGATCGATGGCGAAGAGGGCTTCGTTGACCACGATCTGGATGTTGCCGACGCGGCCCGCAAGGCCGGCTGTGCCACGCTCGTCGTCGTCTCCAAGTGGGATGCGACCGAGATCGATCTCGACGATCTGCGCCTACGGATCGAGCGCAAACTCCGACAGCGACCACAGATCGTGACGACCTCAGCGATCACGGGGCGCGGCCTCGACCGTCTGCTCGATCGCATCGAGGAACTCTACGCCGCCTATACGAGTCGGATGCCCACGCCAGCCGTCAACCGTGTCTTGCAAGACGCCGTTGCGGCCCGTCAGCCACCGCTCGTCCACGGTCGACGATTGAAGCTGATCTACGGCGCGCAGGTCCAAACGCGACCACCGCGGTTTCGCATTACGGTCAACGATCGCAAGCTGATCACCCGTGATTACGCGTACTTCCTCGAGAACCGGCTGCGCGAAGCGGCTGGCCTTGAGGGCTGCCCCGTCGTGGTCGACATGGTCGCGCGTAGCTAGATGTCACAAAGGGGTCAGACCCTTATGTGACATCAGGTACGACCAAAGGTCGTCTGATGTCACATAAGGGTCTGACCCCTTTGTGACATCCGGCGTCACGCCCCGCGCGTGTTCCAGCGCAGCACCACGGGTGTCTCGCGTTCCCAACCGAGCAGTGAGACGGTGGCGGTGTCGAGGCGAAACAAGCGACCGGCGTTCGCGTCGAGTCCGAGCCAGCGAGCGGCCAGCACACGCAGGACGTGGCCGTGGGCAACGACGAGCGTCGTGCCCTCTTCTGCCCGCGCAGAGGCGATCACACGATCCACACGGGCAGCGACATCGTCAGCAGTCTCACCGTTCGGGCAGGGTTGTGACCAGACGGTCCAGTTCGGCACGGTCTCGCGAATCTCGATTGTCGTGGTGCCTTCGTAGCTCCCGTAGTCCCACTCCATCAGGTCGGGGTCGATCGTGGCGGGCTGGCCGAGTTCGAGTAGCTCACAGGTATCGCGTGCCCGCTGGAACGGGCTTGTCAGCACCTGGTCGATCTCGAGTGCCTGTACGAGTGGGGCGGCGGCGCGCGCCTCTTCGCGACCCTGCTCGGTCAGGGGAATGTCGGTGCGGCCCGTGTGGCGCCCTTTCAGGCTCCATTCGGTCTGTCCATGACGGACGAGGGCGATCTGCGAGGCGCGGGCCATGGCGCGGATACTGGCAGATCAGGGCCCGGATTACATTCAGTGAGCCATCAGCAAGCAATCAGCACGTAATCACGGATGACCGTGGGTATACTCAGAACACCGCTCAGAGACGTGGTTCGTTGAGTTGCGTCGCTCGAGTGCTCTGCTCTGTGGAGACGCCTACGCCCCCACCCGACGACGCTGTTGAAGCCCTGACGCCTGACGATCCGGCAGCTACGGCGCCCGCGAGCGTGGAGACAGAGGCTGCAGTCGTCGCTGCCGCGGTAGCCAAGGCCGCCGCGGCTCTGCCCGCGAAGCCGGCAATGAACGTCCATCGCGCCGACGGTGCGCCTCCAGCACCGCCCGCGGGGCCGGTAACGGCCGCTGGCAGTAGCGGCAGCACGCTTGGGACAATGAAAATTTACAGCACGGAAGCCAAGAGGCCCCGGCGACGCTGGCCGAAGGTGGTCGGCATCGTTGCCGGTGTGCTGTTGCTGGCCGGGCTCGCAGGGGGTGGCTATGCCTTTTGGTACCTGCAAGGCACGGTTACGGCAATCACACAGACCTCCGACAAGCAGCAGCAGGTCGCAGAATCGGGGCTCGCTGTTGCGCTGCCAGACCAGCCAATCACCGCACTCGTGATTGGCGAAGATCGCCGCCCTGGCCAAGGGCCCGGCCGCTCAGACACGATGATGATGGTGCGCATCGATCCGCGCACGAAGTCGATCGCCATGATGTCGTTCCCGCGCGACCTGATCGTCAACGTGCCGGGGTATGGCAGGCGTCCGATCAATGAGGCCTACGAGCTCGGTCAGGAGCCGTTGGCATTGGCAACGATCAAGGAATTGACGGGCATTCAGATCAACTACTTGATTCCCCTCGATTTCCGGGCCTTCCAACGCATTGTTGCGACTTTTGGTGGCGTCTGGTTGCCGGTTGATCGCCGTTACTACAACAGCAATGACGGCACTGCCGAGCGCAACTACATGTCGATCAATATTCAGCCGGGCTACCAGTTGCTCAACGGCGCCAACTCGCTGGCCTTTGCGCGCTATCGCCACACCGACTCGGATCTTGTGCGCCTTGCGCGCCAGCAGACGTTTGTGCGGGAGTTCAAGAAGCGTGTCGATCGCTGGGGCTTCGCCTCGCGGATCATCGAACTGATCTCGATTATGCGCGACAACCTCAAGATCCTCGGCTCGAATAAGAAGCCTGCCGATGCGCGCACCCTGCTCGAGTACGGCCGCCTGATCGGGAGCATTCCGCGAGGTAACACGTTCCAAGTGCGGCTCGATGATATCTCGAGCTCGCCGACGAACCCCGGCAAGCTTGAGGCTTCGCCGCAGGCCGTGCAGACCGCGGTTGACCAGTTCCTCAACCCCGACATGCAGTCGGGGCAGGCGATCGCTAACCGCGACGTGGGCAAGGACACGAAGGCCAAGGTTGTCAAGCCCACGTACGACGCGGCAAAAATTGGCATCGAGGTCCGCAACGGCAATGGCACGCCCGCTGCAGCCGCCGATGCGGCGTGGCAGCTGGTCGAAAATGGCTGGAAGTCCGCACACAGCGCCGGCGATTCGTTGGTCCAGTACCTGCACACCACGGTCTACTACGACGGCTCGACGAAGGGCGCCAAAGAGGCGGCGACAGCGATCGCAGAGGCGTTTGGGAGCGATTCGGACACGAAGGTGCTTGACGCGCCTGCGATTGCAGAGATGCAGCAAAACGGCATCAATGTTCGGGAGCCTGTGGTCGTCGTGGTCGGTAAGACCTACACCGGCGATCTTGCACCGCCAAAGGTCGCGATATTGCCGCCGAAGGAGGAGGCTCAGATCAGTCGCGACCCGACGCGCGATATTGAGATCTGGCGTGACGCGCAGCGCAAGTCTGGGATTCCATTGATGATGCCAACGGTGTTGTACGTCGGCGCTCAGACCCGCGATCCGCTCTTCTCGAACCAGCCACCTGCCCGCGTCTACAAGACGGGCGGACACAGGGCTGTCTACGTGACGTACTCGGCCGATGCCTACGACCAAGTCTTTGGCGTCCAGGCGATTGAGTGGGATGCCCCGCCGATTCTGGATGGTCCCTCTGCCACGCGCGACTACAAGGGTCGGAAGCTCCTGCTTTACTTCAACGGTCCGTCGCTGCAACGCGTCGGGTGGAAGCAAAATGGCATCAGCTACTGGCTGGAGAACTCGTTGACTGGGCGTATTCCGAACTCGGCCATGATTGCGATGGCAAAGAGCTTCAAGCCGGTGACGAGGTGAGCACACGTGAGACCGTTGGCGTGATCGGCGTCGGCTACGTGGGGCTCGTGACTGCAGCCTGTCTCGCCGAGCTCGGTCATCACGTCGTCTGCCGCGATATTGCGCCAGAGCGCGTCGCGATGCTCCAGCGCGGTGAGGTGCCAATCCACGAGCCGGGGGTTCCCGAACTCTTGCAGCGAAACGCTGAGCGGCTGACGTTTACGCTCGACATGGAGGACGTTTTCCAAGATGCGCGCATTGCGATCATCTGCGTTGATACGCCACCGACTGCGTCGGGCGATGCCGACCTCTCCCGCGTGGAGGCTGTAATTGCGGCGTTGCCGGCCAGCGCTGAAGGCGCCGTGCTGGTGATGAAGTCAACCGTGCCGGTGGGCACAGGCACTCGCGTGCGCTCCGAGTTGGATGCACGCGGCCGCCAAGATGTTGGCTACGTCTCGAATCCGGAGTTTCTGCGCGAGGGCTCGGCGGTCGCCGATTTTCGCCAACCCGACCGGGTCGTGGTGGGTGGCGATCGCCCAGAGGACGTGGAGCGCGTGGCGCGCCTCTATCAGGACCTCAACGCTCCGATTTTGACGACCGATATTGCTTCGGCCGAGATGATCAAGCTGGCCTCGAACGCATTTCTGGCCACGAAGATCTCCTTCGTCAACGAGATTGCCAACGTCTGCGAACGCGTCGGTGCCGATGTTGAGGAGGTGGCGCGCGGGATGGGCATGGACTCGCGCATCGGTCAGAGCTTCCTGCGGCCAGGCATTGGCTATGGCGGTAGTTGTTTTCCGAAGGACGTCACGGCACTCAAGCAACTTGCGGGCAATACGGGCTATTCGTTCCAGTTGCTGGCCAGCGTGATTGAGGTCAACGAGTTGCAAAAGCGCCGTGTGATCGGCAAGTTGCAGGATCGGCTTGGCTCGCTGCGTGGGCGTCGAGTTGCACTGCTCGGACTGGCCTTCAAGCCGCACACGGATGACATGCGCGAGGCCTCGAGCATTGTGCTCGCTTCGCGCCTGATTGCCGAAGGCGCGAGCGTTGTGGCCTTCGATCCGGTTGCGGCCGAGCGCGCACGCGGTGTGTTGCCCGAGTCAGTCGAGATTGCCGGTTCGATGCTGGCGGCCGTGACGGACGCCGATGCAGTGGTGATCGTGACGGAGTGGCCCGAGTTTCGAGCCGTGCTTTCCGCGGAGGTGCACGCTGCCATGCGAGGACCACTAATCGTCGATGGTCGTAACCTGCTCGATCCGAACGAAGCCGTTGCCGCGGGCTTTACGTATGTGCCGATTGGTCGTGCTGAGCGCGACCCGGAACGCGAGCTGCGTCAGGCGTGATCGCGGTCGTGCTGGTCGGGGGCGAGGGGACCCGCCTGCGTCCGCTGACGCTTGATGAGCCAAAGCCTGTGCTGCCGATTGGCGGCGTGCCGTTTCTCTCGCTGCTGTTGGATCGGCTGGCTGCCGCCGGCGTCACGCGCGTGATCTTCTCGTGTGGCTACCTGCCCGAGCGCCTCCGGGTGGGTATTGGTACGCCGCCGCCAGGGGTCGAGGTCGAGGTCGTGGTCGAGGACGAGCCGCTCGGCACGGCGGGCGCGATCCGCTTTGCGGCCGCCGGTCGAGTCGATGGCCCCTTCTTGGCGCTGAATGGTGACGTGCTGGGCGATGCCGATTTTGGCGCCCTCGTTCGTGCTCATGCTGCTGCTGGCGCGACAGCGTCAATTGGCCTAACACCGGTCGACGACCCGACGCGTTTCGGTGTCGTCGTCTGCGATCAGGATGGCAATGTTGAACGCTTCGTTGAGAAGCCCCCGAACGCGGATGGGCTTGGCCCCGCACCGTGGTGGGTCAATGCCGGAGCCTATGTGCTCGATCCGTCGGTGCTCGATCTGGTGCCGGCAGACCGGATGGTGTCGATCGAGCGTGAGGTCTTTCCGCTGCTGGTTGGCAACGGACTGATTGCCTGCCAGGCCGAAGGCTATTGGCGGGACATTGGCACGTTGGAGAGTTATCTGGCTGCCAACGCCGATGCGATTGGTGGCCAACTCCACACCCGTCTGGGCGGATCGCCGACTGCGCTCTTGGTCGACCCGACAGCGACGGTAGCGGCCGCCGCCCAGCTGATCGCGCCCGTCTCGATTGGCGCAGGCGCGGAGATTGCTGAGGGGGCCACGATTGGTCCGGACGCTGTGATCGGCGCAGCGAGTCGAGTCGGTGCGAACAGCGTGGTGCGCAACGCTGTCTTGCTCGACGGTGCTGAGGTTGCGGCAGAGGCGACGATCGAGCGCAGCGTCGTGGGGCGCGGGGCAACCGTGGGCGAGCGCTCATCGCTGCTTGACTCGGCGCTTGGAACCGGCGAGATTGTCGGCTCGGACCAGGCCTTGAACGACGAGCGGAGACCGCATTGATGGCACCAGAGACGATGTTGGAGCAGGCGCTCGACTTTCCGCGGCAACTGGCGAGCGGTCTCGCTGCGGCAGCGACCGCCGGTATCGCAGCGTCTCGTCCACAGGCAGTGGCGCTGTGTGGTCTCGGGGGCTCTGCTGCGGGCGGACGGCTGCTGGCCGCGCTCTTTGC
The DNA here is from genome assembly GCA_016462095.1 of Thermoleophilia bacterium. Taxonomy (GTDB): domain Bacteria; phylum Actinomycetota; class Thermoleophilia; order Gaiellales; family F1-60-MAGs149; genus F1-60-MAGs149. Next base: position 4,478 of record JAEMTW010000035.1, on the reverse strand, counting down.
CGACCAGCTCGCGATCCCCGTGGTGGCTGTTGATACGACGAGTCTGCCGGGCTGGATTGGCACGGACACGCTGGTGGTCTGCACCTCGTATTCCGGCGCAACTGCAGAGACGCTTGACTGGTGGGACCAGGCTGGAAGGTCTGGCGCACAGCGCATCGCCGTGACGGCGGGCGGAGCGTTGGCCGCTCGCGCTGATGCGGTCGGTGCGCCGTGTGTCGTCGTGGAGGCTGGCTTTCAACCGCGTGGCGCGCTCGGACTCCTGCTCGGTGCGCTCGTGGGTGCACTCGACGCCGTTGGGGCTGCGCCAGGCTCTGCCGCCCTGCTTGCTGCGGCGATTCCCAGCACGATGCTTGTGGTTGCGGCCGAGCGGGCGAACACCGCTACGGCCGAGGCCGAGGCGGCTCAGCTCGCAGGTCGCGTCGTCGTCTTCTACGGCTCGGCCGCCCGCGCGGCAGCCGCAGTCCGTCTCAAAAATCAAGTCAATGAGAACGCGAAGGCCACCGCTTTTGCGGGCGCCCTTCCCGAGATGGCACACAACGAGGTGCTCGGCTGGTTGGGTAGCAAGCGCCACGACCTACCCGCTGCAGCGGTCTTTCTGCGAGACAGGGACGAGCCTGCGGCCGCCGCGGACCTGCATGGCCGCATCGTCGGACTCGTCGCAGGCGACTGCCCGACGGTGCTCGAATGGCATGGTCAAGGCGACAGTGAGCTCGAGCGGACGCTCGCATTGCTGATCCACGGCGACGTTGTCTCCTGCTATCTCGCTGAATGCGAGGGCGTTGAGGCACTCGACATTGCGCGCCTGACGGGTCTCAAGGCTGCGCCTGCGGAGTAGCGTACGATCTGTGCCTGAGTTCATCTGCAAGGACGTGTTCGACTGATGCCCAGCGTTGCCCATGACATCAAGGATCTGTCGCTCTCGGAGGAGGGCAGCCGCTTGGTCGACTGGGCAGATCGCGACATGCCGGTACTCCGCGAAATTCGCGGGCGCTTTGAGCAGGAGCAGCCCTTTCGTGGCCTCCGCATCAGCGCGTGCCTGCACGTCACGCCCGAGACTGCCAATCTGCTGCGCGCGATCAAGGCGGGTGGTGCCGAGGTCGTGTTGTGCGCATCGAATCCCCTCTCGACGCAAGATCCGGTGGCGGCTGCGCTCGTTGGCGCGTACGGCATCTCGGTCTATGCAATCAACGGCGAAGACGATGACACGTACTACCGGCACATCATGGCCGCCGTCGATCATCGCCCGCAGCTGACGATGGACGATGGTGCCGACCTGATCGGTGTCATTCATTCGACGCGCCGCGAGTTGCTCGACTCGCTCATCGCGGGCACCGAGGAGACGACCACGGGCGTCCTTCGACTGCGCGCCATGGAGGCCGAGGGCGTGCTTGGTGTCCCGATCATTGCGGTCAACGAGGCACAGTCGAAGCACCTCTTCGACAATCGCTATGGGACGGGCCAGTCGGCGATCGACGGCATCTTGCGGGCCACGAACGTGCTGTTGGCCGGTAGCACGTTCGTCGTGATTGGGTATGGCTGGTGCGGCCGTGGAGTCGCCGAACGCGCCCGCGGCATGGGCGCCAACGTGATCGTGCTCGAGGTCGATCCGCTGCGGGCCCTCCAGGCTGCCATGGATGGTTTCCGCGTGATGACGGCCGAGCAGGCGGCGCCGCTGGGAGATGTTTTCTGCACCGCCACGGGTGGGAAACAGGTCTTGCGCGGCGAGCATTTCGAGCAGATGAAAGACGGCGCGCTGATTGCGAACGCTGGGCACTTCAACGTCGAGATTGATCTTCCGGCGCTGCGTGAGCACGCTGTTTCGACCTCGAAGCCGCGACCGTTCGTTGAGGAGTTCGTGCTCCAGAGCGGGCGCCGCCTCAACCTGCTGGCAGATGGGCGGTTGATCAATCTTGTCGCTGCCGACGGGCACCCGGCTGCGGTGATGGATATGAGCTTTGCCAATCAGGCTCTGTCGGTCGAGTACGCCGTCAAGCAGGCAGAGACGCTGGAGAATCGTGTGTATGTCGTGCCGCCCGAGATCGATGTCGAGGTCGCGCGTCTCAAGTTGAGCGCCTTGGGCATGGCGATCGATGTGCTCAGCGAGGAGCAGCAGCGCTACCTCGAGAGCTGGACTGAGGGCACCTGAGTGCGGGGCGCGGGATGATCGCGCCAACCGACATCATTCGCCTCGAAGCGCAGGCGGTCGTGATGCTGGATCAGACACGACTGCCCGGTCAGCGGGTTGAGCGGGTCTGCGCGACAGTGTCCGAGCTCGTGGTGGCGATCCAGGAGCTCGCTGTGCGTGGGGCGCCGGCGCTTGGCGTAGCGGGTGCCATGGGTGTTGCGCTCGCTGCGAGCCACGCGCCAGCTCAGCCAGAGCAGTTTCGGCGCACGGTGCTGGCGGAGGCAGCGGCACTCGCCGCCGCGCGTCCGACCGCCATCAATCTCTCAGTCGGGGTCGAGGCGGCTCTCGCAGCGGCAGCGGAGCAGTGGTCGACGCCGGTGGCGGCGCGCCGTGCGATCGCGCAGGCGGCGCAGGCGTTTCACGTGGCTGAGGTTCGTCGTTGTGAGGCGATCGGGCGGCATGGGGCAGCGCTGTTTGCTGCCGATGCTCGGATCTGCACGATCTGCAACGCGGGTGCGCTGGCAACGGGTGGATATGGCACGGCGCTCGGCGTGATTCGGCGTCTGCACGAGGAGGGGCTGTCGCCGATGGTGTGGGTGCCAGAGACGCGGCCGTTGCTGCAGGGTGCCCGCCTGACGGCGTGGGAGCTTGCCCAGGACGGTATTGCGCATCAGGTGATTCCCGATGGGGCGATTGCGAGTCGCTTCGGGCTCGGCTTGATCGATGGCGTGGTGGTTGGTGCCGACCGCATTGCCGCCAATGGTGATACCGCCAACAAGGTCGGTACGTATGGTCTGGCGATCATGGCGCGACACCACGGCGTGCCGTTCTACGTTGCCGCTCCACGCACCACCATCGATCCGGGCACGCCGGCAGGTGCGGCGATTCCGATCGAGGAGCGCCCCCGTGCTGAGGTGGCTGGAGTGGCGGGGCGGTTGACGGTGGCGGACGAGAGTCCCATTGTCAATCCGGCCTTCGATGTCACACCCGCGGCACTGATTGACGCGATCATCACCGAAGACGGTGTGCTTCGAGCGCCATTCGATTTCTCCGTGTGACGCTCTGCGCGCCGATGGTGCGCACGCGAGCGGCGACGATGGTGCGATGGATCTCCTCCGCCTCTTGGCCGACCAGCGCTGTGCTGGCTGTGGGGTGCGTGGAGCGGTGCTCTGTCGTGCCTGCCGGGGAGCCTTGCCGTGGCTCACGGGCCCGCTCTGCCTGCGCTGTGGGGAGCCAGAGCCCCAGCCGACGATTCGCTGTCCGGTCTGCCGGCGCTTGGGTGTCGCGGTTGGAACGGTACGTTCGGCGATCGCACTCGCTGGCGTCGGCGACGCACTGATGCACTGCTGGAAGGATGGCGCTCGCGCACCGTTGGCCGAGTTTGCTGCGGCGTGTGTCGTGGCGGCGGTGCCGCGACCAGCCGTCGATCTGATCGTGCCGATCCCTGGTGCCCGCAGTCGTGTGGCATGGCGCGGCGTCGATGGTCCTACCGACCTCGCGCGACTGCTGGCCGATCGCTGGCACCTACCCGTGTGGACGGATGCGCTCGAGCGGGTGCATGACCGTCCTCAGCGAGGACTGTCGGCGGCGCAGCGTCAGCGCAATGCCTCCGGTGCATTTGCGGCCCGGTCTCGAGTCGGTGGGAGGGTGCTGTTGGTCGACGATGTCATGACAACGGGGGCCACGTTGCGAGCCGGTGTGCGTCAGCTGCGACAGGCCGGCGCGGAGCGAGTTGACGTGATCACGTTTGCTCGTGTTGTCACAACTCTGTAGCGATCTGAAACTGCTCTTCCCAGACTGACGTTCGTCGAGTATGGTGAGCGCACAGTCACATTAGGAGGTGTCCCAATGGAAGTTCGGGTGCACGCACGACACGTCGCTGTTCCGCCCGAGTTGAGGGCGATGGCCGAGCAAAAGCTCGAGGCGATTGCGCGACTCTTGCCGCCGGACGCAACGGCAGATGTCGAGTTCTCCGAAGAACGCAACCCGCGCATCGCGGCGTCGCATATTGCGGAGATCACGATCATCGCACGCGGCAAGGTGATTCGGGCTCGTGCCGCAGGATCAGAGTTCGGCCAGGCGATGATTCACGCCGTTCGCAACGTACGTCAGGAGGCGTCCGACCTCCACCATCGCCGGCGTGCCCATCCCCACCGAGGGCTCAAGACGGCGTAACGATCAGGGCCGAAACCATTGTCGAAACCAGGGTCAGACCCTTTTGTGCGTGCGAAGCACGCGACACAAAGGGTCTGACCCCTTCTTTCGGTGGGGCAGCAAGGCCGAGCCTCGGAGTCAAAACCAGGGTCAGACCCTTTTGTGCGTGCGGAGCACGCGACACAAAGGGTCTGACCCC
>JAEMTW010000034.1 GCA_016462095.1 Thermoleophilia bacterium | reverse complement strand
CAGGGAAGCCGTAACGCTCAGCAGCGGCCTCGGCGACCAGTGCCGCGTGCTCCGAAGCATCGGCAACAGCCGAGGCGAGCGCGTGGTCGAGGGCGAGTAGGCGTTCGACGGCAACGGTTCGCCGAGCAGCCCAGACAGCGAACACCATCGGGAGCCCGGTGCGCTCAAGCCAGAGCTCACCGAGATCGTGGTGCGGCGTTGGGTCTTCGATGGCCGAGCGCAGAGCCTCGTCCCCGATCAAAAGCGTCGCGTCCGCCGGCAGACCCTCGGCACGAATCTCCGCGTTCGGGAACAACACCCGTACGAGCGCAACCGACGCCGCGCTCTTGGCGGTGACGGCAATCGAGGTGATCGCTGGCAGCGGGACGTTCGTGACGAGATTGACCGAGTCGACCTCCCCCTCGGAGGCAATACAAATCGAAGGCAGCAAGACCCAGTCCGCCGCATTGTGCGCGTAGGCAATGCTGGAGACGTTGGCGACATCCAACGCGCCCGCCGCAAGCAATTCGTTGAGGCGCGTGGGCACAGCGCGCGTTTCTTCGATCGTGCCCGGCTCGAGTCGGTGCTCGAGCGACCACGCCAGCGGGAAGGTATTAATGAAATCTACCCGGCCGACGCGCAGGGGATTCACCGATCCCACCGCCGCAACTCGTTGTAGAACGTGTCGCGCTGAACGGGAACCTTGCCGGCCTCCTGAATGACGCGGACGAGGTCGGCGACCTTCTCTTCCGTCGGCGTCACAGCACCGGCGGCGTGGGCGATCTTCTCTTCGACGACGGTACCCTGAATGTCATTGGCTCCGAAGGAGAGACCAACCTGGGCGAGCGGCGTGGAGATCATGATCCAGTACGCCTTGACGTGCTCGATGTTGTCGAGCATTAGGCGCGAGACAGCGATCATCTTGAGGTCGTCCTGGCCCGTCGAGAACTTCCAGCCGCGGCGCTCGAAGACCGTGTTCTGCGGGTGGAACGGCAGCGGGATAAAGGCCATGAAGCCCCCCGTCTCGTCCTGCAATTCGCGCAGCGACAGCAGGTGCTCGATGCGCTCCTCGTACGTCTCCACGTGGTTGTACAGCATCGTGCAATGCGTCTTGAGGCCCAGGCCGTGCGCGATGCGATGCGTCTCGAGCCACTGTGCCCCCGGCTCCTTGCCCGGCGCGATGATCTTGCGCACACGCGGCGAGAAGACCTCGGCGCCACCACCAGGCAGCGTGTCGAGACCAGCGTCGATCAGTGCGCGCAGCACCTCCTCGTGGTTAAGGTCGGAGGTGCGCGTCATGTGATGAATCTCGGAGGCCGTGAAAAGCTTGAGGTCGACGCCCGGCAGGCCCTTCTTGAGGGCCGCGGTGATGTCGACGTAGTACTGGAAATCGAGGTGGGGATTCTCGCCACCGACCATGTGGATCTCGGTGAAGTCCTGCGTCGAACGCACCTCTTGGGCGTGCGCGACGAGGTCGTCGATGTCCCACATGACTGCGTCGGCCTGCTTCGACGTGCGGGCAAAGGCACAGAACTTGCACTTGACCCGGCAAATCGTCGTGTAGTTGAGGTACAGGTTATTGACGAAGAAGACATCGTCGGTACCGCCGCGCTGACGGCGTGCGAGATCGGCCAGAGCGCCAAGCTCGAGCACGTCGTGCGACTCGAGCAGCGTGATGCCGTCGTCCAAATCGAGGCGTTCGCCCGCGACGACCTTCTCGCGAATCTCCTGGAGTTCCGTATTGCGCGTGATGGTGGCCATGCCAGATTCCCGTCGGTGGTGTTCTATGTATCGCGGTCGACAACACCACGGACGACCATCCGCAGGGGTGTCGTGTCGAGGTCGCCGGTGATCAGATCGAGTGCCTCTTCGGCCGTCCGAACAAGCTCGCGTGCCGTGTCGCGCGCCTCATCGAGCGCGCCCAATTCGCCGACGCGAGCCAAGAGTGAAAGCACTGCTGCTGGCTCTGGCTCGTGACGCAACGCCTCCGCAATCTCGGTGTCGACGCGTGCGGCATAGAGCAGCGGCAGCGTTGCGGTGCCGCCGATCAGGTCCGTGCCGAGCACTTTGCCAGTCACGGTGGAGAGTCCGTCACAGTCGAGGATGTCATCGGCAACTTGGAAGGCGAGCCCGAGCAGGCGCCCATACTCGGCGAGCGCCTTGGCATCGGCATCGCCAAGACCGCCGAGGCGACCACCAAGCCCGCAGGCTGCCGCGAACAGACGGCCCGTCTTAAGCGTGCAACGCTCGAAGTATTGCTCCGGCGTCGTCTCGGGACGACGCGTCTGCAGCATCTGCAGAGCCTCGCCTTCCGACAGACCGAGTGCAGCCTGGGCCAACAAGACGAGGCTGTCGATGTCGTCGGTCTCGGCGAGCACTGCAAACGCTCGCGCAAACAGAAAATCGCCCGTCGCACCCGCGATCAGATCGCCGTGCTGCGCCCACACGGTCGGACGTCCCCGGCGGAGCGAGGCGTGGTCGAGCACGTCGTCGTGCACGAGCGTGGCCATGTGTACGAGCTCGACAGCGCTGCCAGCCCGGATCAGGTTCTCGTCGGACTGCCCCGCGGCGGGCGACGAGAGCAGGACCAACAGTGGGCGTAGGCGCTTGCCACCAGCCGCCAGCGTCTCGGCTGCCGTCGCTGCCGTCGAGCCACCAACCCACGCAACATCGTCTGCCAAGCGCTGCTCGACTCGCTTCAGGTAGTCGCTGATACCCGGTAGGGCCAGCAGGTCGGCGTAGGTGAGCGTGCTCATGCGGCGCTCCGTCGCACCGTGCCGACGTGCAGCGCCACGATGCCACCGCCGAGGGTCCGGAAGCGCACGTCGTCGAGGCCGGCCTCGTACATCACGTGTGCGAGGCTCGTGGTACCCGGAAAGCGCTTGACCGACGCGGGCAGATAGGTGTAGGCCGCGTTTCCCTTGTCGACGAGCCGCCCCACGCCGGGAACGAGGCGATCGAACCAGAGCGAATGGAACTTCGAGACGACACCAGACTCGGGCGTGGTGATCTCGAGGCAGACAACCTTGCCGCCCGGTCGGACGACACGGACGAGCTCGCGAAAGCCGAGCCCAAGGTCAGCGACATTGCGAATGCCAAAGGCCACCGTCGCTGCTGCGAAGCGGTCGTCTTCGAAGGGCAGGTCCAGCGCATCGCCGTGGATCAGCGTGGCCTGGTCGACGCCGCGCTTGGCAATCTTGAGGCGCCCACGATCGAGCATGCGCTCTGCAAAGTCGAGCCCAACCACCTCACCGCTCTGGCCGACGCGCTTGGCGAGCTCGAGCGTTAGGTCGGCTGTGCCGCAGCAGCAGTCGAGCACGCTGGCACCCGCGCCAACCTCGGTCGCTTCGGCTGCGAGGCGACGCCAGCGCACGTCAAGCCCACCCGTCATGACGCGATTCATCGCGTCATAGGGACGGGCGATCCGATCGAACATCGCCTGCACGCGCTCGGGAGGCAGCGTGCCCGCTTCGGCGCTGTACTTGACGGGGAGATTGTCATCGCTCATGCGTCAGCGCCCCAGCGTGGCAAGAGTTCGTTGTCGATACCGCAGAGATCGAGCACGCGACCCGCGACGAAATCGATCGCGTCCGTGAGCGTATCGGGGTGCGTGTAAAAGACTGGCATCGCGGGAGCGATGATCGCGCCGGCCTCGGCGAGCGTCGTCAGGGTGCGCAGGTGGAGCAGCGACAGCGGCGACTCGCGCGGTACGAGGATCAGCTTGCGCCGCTCCTTCAGAGCCACGCCCGCGGCACGGTGAATGAGGTTGGCCTGGCTCGTGGAGGCGATCGTGCCGCACGTCGCCATCGAGCAGGGGCAGATCACGTAGGCATCGACCTTGGCAGAACCCGAGGCGTAGGGAGAGAACCAGTCCTCGGCGCCGTAGAGCGTGGTGTTATCGCCGCCGTACTCCGTGATCAGACGCTGGATCGCGTCGGGGCCAGGAATCGAACGATCGCGATAGACCTCCCACGCGATCACCTCGCCCGCTGCTTTCGAGGCACAGACGCCGACCTCGGCCCCTGCGGCGGCCAACCCCGCGAGAACGCGGGCGGCATACGGTGCGCCAGAGGCGCCAGTGATTCCGAGGAAGACTCGCATAGTCAGTAACGGGCGTTGCGTGCAGGATACGACAGTACGGGGGTTTGCCCCGCTAGGTGATTCGCGACCCGCCGCCCTGCGGATGCTCCGCACTCTGACCAACGCTCCCGAGAACCGCGCTCGCCACCCGTAAACGACGAACGGCCAAGTGTTGCCACCCGGCCGTCGCCACCATCAAAAACGTGTCTTCGTCTGGGCTATGGACCGGACGCACTCGAGACGGTGCCGGCGAACAATCCGCCCGCCTTCTCGCACGAGGCCGGATAGTCCTTGGCGGTGGCCGCACCCGGGCCTGGCGTCGTCCCAACCGCAGCCGACCACGTTGCGACATATCCGGCGAGACAAGAGATCTCGTCCTCCGTGTACGTCGCCTTGAAGGACGGCATTGCGCCCTGGCCGTTCGTGATCAGCGCTAACGCCGTCGCGTAGTCTGGCTTCGCCTCATCGAGCACTGGTCCAACGTTGCCAGCAGTACCTGCGTTAGCGAGCACGTGACACGTCGAACAGGCACCGGCCGCAAAGGCGGCTGCTCCCGGCTCAGTTGACGCCGCACCACCCTCGGCTGGAACCTTCGACCCGTAGAACGTCAACGTCAACAAGACGATCGGAACCATCACGCCGATCGCAAGCGCAATCGGGCGGCGCGAGAGCCGACGATCGGGATTACGGTCGATGAACGGCCAGCCGATCAAGAGCACCATCCAGATCGTCGGGATGATGATCGTGCCGACGATCAGCAACTGCGGCGTCTTGAAGATACGCAGCAGCTCGAAGAGGAAGAAGAAGTACCAGTCAGGCTGCGGGTGGTAGCCCAGCACACCCGGGTCGGCTTTCGCCTCGTAGGCAGGTCCGAGCAGACCGCCGGTGCGCTCGGCCATTGGATCAGTTGGGATCGCCCCAAACTGCACGTACCAGAGAACCGAGAGCCCCATAATCAGGGCCACGACGATCAGGCTGACGATCGTGTCGTGGAAGACGACGTGCGGGAAAAACGGCTTGCCATGGCGCTGCTGGAAGGCGTACTCGCGCTGATACCCCTCGCGACGTTCGCGTGCAGTGAGACGTGGCATTAGACGTCACCCTCCGTTGGCTCCATGCGCGACCAGGGCGGCGAAGTCACACCGAGTCGAACGACAAGCAGCATGTGCAAGAAGATCAGGCCGCCAATCGCGCTTGGCAACACCAGCATGTGCAGCGAGTAGAAGCGCGACAGCGTATTGGTGCCGATTTCTGGGCCCACCATCAGGACGTACGAGAGTGCCGGCCCGAGAATCGGCGCCGTGCCGTTGATGTTGACGCCGACGATCGTGGCCCAATAGGCGCGCTCGTCGAACACCAGCAGGTAGCCGGTAAACGACATGCCCATCACGAGGATGAAGATGATCGCGCCCGTGATCCACGTCATTTCGCGCGGATATTTATAGGCACCGAAGAGGAACGTGCGTCCCATGTGCAGGAAGAGCAGCACCACCATGACGGACGAACCCCACTTGTGCATTCCGCGCACGAGCCAACCGAGCGTGGCCTCGTTGGTGATCCACTGGATTGTCATCCACGCGGTGTCCGGAGTTGGCTGGTAGTACATCGCCAGAATAATGCCGGTCGTGGCTTGCAAGATGAAGACGGTGATCAGCGCCGAGCCGAGCGTCTGCAGCCAGGAGATGTCTTTCGGGACGTTGCGGAACAGCATGAACTTGCCGAACGAGATCGCACCGGATCGCTCCTCGACCCAGTCGACGGGCATCATCGCGATTTCCTTCGGTGGCGGCAACAAGGTAGACATCGTAAGTTCCTGCCTCAGGCTGGGGATGGGTAGAGCCAACCGAGTAGCCCGCCAACGGGCGCACCGGGTAGCTTGAAGGTGTCGGTCATGACGACTTTGCCGTCAACATCTTGGGTCGCGAAGGGGCGGCCAACGTAGAGCGTGCCGCCTTCGACCTTGTACTCGAAGCGGTTGAGCGGGCGCACGGGCGGGCCGGCCGTGACGATGCCCTCAGTGTCGTACTGGCCGCCGTGGCACGGACAGGCAAAGTTCGTGGTCTTAAACTGGACGGGGCAGCCGAGGTGCATGCACACGTTCGAGATAATCGTGAACTCTTCGGCACCATCGCGGCGCACGTAGGCGACTCGACGATCGAGCTCTCCGAGCTTGCCGCGCTCGAAGATGACAGGCTCGTACGTGCCCGCCTTGAAGTCCTTGTTGTCGGCCGGGCCGAAACTCGCCCAGTACCAGTCCTCCGTCGCGAAGGCGGGTCCGAGGACGAAGCCCACGACGGGAACGGCGATGGCAACACCGATCAGGCCACCAAGACCAACGGTTGCGCCGGTCAAAAATTTGCTGCGACTAATAATCGTGCGGGGATCCGCCGGATCGCCGTACGCGGATGCGCCACTGCGCTCTGTCTGTTTGTCAGCCACGTGCAATCCTTTCAGCCACATAGGTATTTTGGGGGTGCTCCCCGTGTGATGTCAAAGTCGCCACGAAACGCACAATCCCCTGGTTCGTCATTTTGCACTCGTTTCGGTGTGCTGGAGCGAGCACGAATTGATGCAGTAGCGCAGTCCTGTTGGCCCTGGACCATCCGGGAAGACGTGTCCAAGATGGCCGCCGCAGCTCGTGCAGACGACCTCGATGCGACGCATGCCGTGCGCGTTGTCTTCGCGCGACCCCACGTTGTCGTCCAGCACGGGGCGCGTGAAGCTCGGCCAGCCGGTGCCCGAATCGAACTTGTCGTCCGAGTGAAAGAGCTCTGTCCCGCAGCCAGCACAGGCGTAGACGCCCGGTGTGTGGTCGTCGACGTAGGCGCCGGTAAACGGCGGCTCGGTTCCTTGCTGGCGCAGCACGGCGTACTGCTCCGGCGTCAAGATCTGGCGCCATTCCTCGTCTGTGCGTTCCACGCTCACGTGTTCCTCGGGCAGAGTCATCGTTCGTAATATCCGTCTGCGAGCATACCCAGCGTTGTCACCGGAATGGCCATCTAGCGGACGCTCCCCGGCATGTTGATGCCAAACGAGGCCCAGCGCGCATCGACCTGCGCCTTGACGTCGGCGGGGATCCGATTGACCTCAGGCCAGCCGCGCTCGTACCCCTCGCCCTCCCACACTGCCGTTGCATCGAAACCGATCTTGCCTCCGAGTGCCTTAATGCGGGCAGCATGGTCGAGCTGATCAATCGGACCGTAGGACATCAGAATGTCGTGGGCAGGATCGACGTTGGCGCCGAGTTGCCAGACGACCTCGGTGTAGTTGTGCACGTCGACCCACTCGTCGACCACGATCACGGCCTTCGTCAACGACAGTAGACCCGTGCCCCAGATCGCGCTCATCACCTTTTGCGCATGCCCAGGGAAGCGCTTCTGAATCGAGACGATCACACAGTTATGAAACGTGCCGGCGTAGGGGATGTCGTAATCGACGACCTCGGGGAGCGTGACGCGCACGGCTGGCAGGAAGATCCGCTCGGTCGCCTTGCCAAGCCAGAGGTCCTCGCACGGCGGTGGCCCGACCACGATCGACGGATAGATCGGATCGCGGCGCGACGTGATCGCCGTCACGTGCATGACCGGAAAATCATCGACCGGCGTGTAGTAGCCCGTGTGGTCACCAAACGGGCCCTCGGGCTTTGTCTCGCCCCGCACGCAATAGCCCTCAATGATGATCTCCGCATTGGCGGGGACCTGCAGGTCGACGGTCTTGCACTGGACCAAATCGATTGGTTTATCGCGCAGCCAGCCGGCAATCATGTACTCGTCGATGTGCTTGGGCAGCGGCATCGAACCCGAGTACGTCGTAATCGGATCGGTCCCGAGTGCGAGCGCGACTTCCATCCGCCCCTCGCCTTCGCGATGATCGGCAGCGCCGTCCTTATGCATTTGCCAATGCAGACCGAGTTCGTTCTTGCTGTGCTTTTGGAGCCGATACATGCCGACGTTACGGCCGCCGGTGACGGGATCCTTCGTGATCACGTTGGCGAGCGTCATGTAGGGACCACCATCGTTCGGCCACTGGAACTGGATCGGCAGGAGGTCGAGATCCGGCTCGGGCCAGACGACCTCTTGGCAGGCACCAGAGCGCACGACCTTGGGACGCGCATCCGCAACGCCTTTGAGGCGACGGAGCGCCTGCACCTTGTCCTTGAGTCCCTCCGGCGGCTTGAGGTCGAGCAGCTCGGCGATCTCGTCACCAATCGAATCGAACTCGTCTCGGCCGAGTGCCAGCAGCATGCGTCGCTCCGTCCCGAACTGGTTGATCAAGAGCGGGATTTTCGAACCCTTGACGTTGCTGCACAACAGTGCAGGACCACCACCCTTGAGCGCGCGGTCGGCGATCTCCGTGATCTCGAGATACGAGTCGACCTCTTGGGTGATCTCGACGAGTTCGCCCTCCCGACGTAGCAGTGCGATCCAGTCGCGGAGATCCTTCGGACCATTCATCGAACATCCCCCATCAGGCGTCGGTGTTCCCGGAGCGGACGGACCGCATCCTCGTCGGAGACGAGTGCGCACAGCATCGTGGGATCACCGCTGCGCAATGCCTCGCGCGCGTTGAACAACGCGTTGTCACGCGGACCAGCAAGGTGGCGCGCCGTCGCGAGCCACAACTCTGCGTCGACAATCACTCCGCCCTCTGCCCGCAGATGAGCGGCCAAGGAGACGAGGTCGGCAAGCGCAGCGATCGCCTCGACGTCGCCGGCGGCACAGACCTGCACGAGTCCGGTGGCATACAGGTAGTCGCCAAGCAGGAGTGCCTGCTCACGGTCGGGTGCTGCAAAGGCGCGGCCGCGCGGGGCATGGTGCACGAGGTAGCCCTCGTAGATCGTCTCCACACCGTCTGCAAAAAGCTCACCGGCGATCGGACCGAAAAGTTCGTCGCCGTCACGCTCGGATAGCTCGAGCAGCGAGCGCGCCCAGACGTCGCTGCTGCACGCAGCCGCCTCGACGATGCGATCGACGCGCGACGAAGTGTCTACGCCAGCCATCGAGCAACATCCACGGCGCTGTAGGTGATGACCGCACGAGCGCCAGCGCGGCGGATTGACAGGAGCGACTCGAGCATCGCGGCGTCGAAGGCGAAGGCCCCAGCGTCCGCGGCGTGGCGCAACATCGCGTACTCGCCCGACACTTGGTACGCAAGCACGGGTAGATCGCTCTGCTCCGAGAGGTCAGAGATCACATCGAGCGCGGTAATTGCGGGCTTGACCATCAACATGTCTGCCCCTTCCTCTTCGTCGATCAGCCCCTCGCGGACGGCCTCGATCCGGTTGGCTGGATCAAGCTGGTGCGAGCGCCGATCGCCAGCCGAAGGAGTCGAGTGCGCGGCTTCACGGAACGGCCCGTAGAGGGCCGAGGAGAACTTCGAGGAGTAGGCCAAGATGCCCACAGATTCGGCAAAGCCCTCCTCGTCGAGCGCATCGCGGATGACGCCGATGCGTCCGTCGAACATGTCGGAGGGCGCGACGAGGTCGGCACCGGCCCGGGCGTGAGCGACGGCTGCGCGCGCAAGCACCGGCAGCGAGGCATCGTTGAGGATCTCGCCGTTTGGACCGACGAGCCCACAGTGGCCATGGCTCGTGTATTGGCAGAGGCAGACGTCGGTGGCGATCACGAGCCCTGGCGCAGCCGAGCGAATCGCGCGCACCGCTGTCGGCGTCGGACCATTCGGATCCCAGGCAGACGTGCCCTCAGCATCCTTCTCGTCGGGCAGGCCGAAGAGCAACACGCCGCTGACACCCAGCGCTGCCGCCTCAACCGCCAACTCGGCTGCGAGGTCCGGCGTCACGCGATCGACGCCAGGCAAGGCGCCAATTGGCTCACGACGACCCTCACCGGGCAACACAAACAGCGGCAGGATCAACTGCGCGGGCGTCAGCACGGTCTCGCGCAGCATGGCGCGGAGCCCTGGCGTGCGGCGATTACGGCGTGGTCGGCTCTCAGGAAACACGATGGAAGGGTAGGCGAGGTCGTACCGCCACGGCGCCTACACGGTCCCGCCGCGAGATTTCGCCTCGAGACGTCGCAGCACGACCTAGTCGATCTGCAGCCCGTCCTCTGGCGGAATCAACGCGCCCGTGTCGGCCGTGATTGTCTCCGTGACGTCCGTAAAGACCTCGACCGTCTCCGTGACGTCCGTGAAGACCTCAAACGTCTCGACGGGCACGGTATCCGTGACGACGCCAGGAAGTGGCAGCGTCTCGTCGGTCACGCTTAGCATCAACGCGTCCGGCTGCGGCAGCGTAAACGTCGGAATGCCCTTTTCGTCCGCGGTGTCCGCCGGCGAGTCGCTCGTAAAGAAATCTCCCCCATTGATCGCAGCAGCAGCAAGCACGATCGCCACCAGGGCAATCGCCCCGACGATCACCGCCAAAGCTGCATCCGAGATACCGCGCCGAGGCGTCGTTGGCAGCGGCGGCGCAAGCACAGGTGCTGGCATCAAGTCGAGGGGAAGCTCGACACCAGCCAGCACACGCAGTCGCTCCGCCACCAGAGCAGCAGGCGGTGGCGGTCGACGAGGATCGTCGGACAAAAGCGCGAGCATCAGGCCGTTCAAGGCGGGCGCAATCTCGGGCGCAAAGCTGGCGGGCGAGGCCGGCGGCTGCGTCGGCTCACGACCCGTCACCAACAGATAGAGCATGGCACCCAGCGCCCGAACGTCGCTCGAGGCTGTCGGGGCGAGCGCTCCCGTCGCGATTGCCACGGCCCGTGCCAGACCAGCGCCCATCACGACGGGGCGACCCGAGGCGTCGAGCACAACGGCGTCGGCGACGAGACCGCCGTGGGTCTGGCCCGCCGCATGCAATGTCGCCAACGCATCTGCGACATCTGCGGTCACGAGCAGCGCACTCGCCTGCGGCAAGAGAACACCACTGCTCAGCAGCGGACCGTCGGCCTGAGCCTCAATCTGGACGATCGTGTCGTCAACGAGTCGGTAGACGTCCAGCACCGGTGCCAGGCTGGCGTGCCGGATTGCCTTGACGGCCTCAAGCGTCCGCTCGACCGCGGCGGCTTGCTCGCCACCCGCAATGCGCGCCATCGCGACACGATGGTCGGCGACCTGATCAATCGCAAGCTCGCGCTCCACGCCGCCAATGGTCGGCAGGGGTGCAACAGGGCGGTAGCGTCCGGAAATGGGTTCAGTCATGATCGTGTTGCAGTCGGGCGGTTAGGCGCGAGCACCACCGCTGTATACCATGACCAACGAGCCCCGCTCGTAACGTTCACCGAACGATGACCACTGAACTCCCCCACGAGCGCGTGCCTGTCGGCGAAGCGAGAACCCGTGTAATCGCGTCTGTGGCGCTGTTGGAGACGGAATCCGTCGCGCTCAAGGACCTCGCGGGCAGGACTGTCGGTCTGGCAGTAACCGCTCCACACAATCTTCCTGCCCACGCCAATTCGGCGATGGATGGATATGCCGTAGTGGCTGGTGCTACAGGCCCTTGGACAATCTCTGCACACATCCTTGCGGGCGATAACCCCGCTCCGCTGATTGCTGGCACGGCCGCAGCGATCGCTACCGGCGGGGTGATGCCCACTGGCGCCGATGCGGTCGTGCCGATCGAGCGCGTCGAAGTTGTCGACGATCTGGTCACCCCGACCGGGCCAATTGCGAGCGGCGACTTCGTACGGCACGTCGGTGCCGATGTGCAGGCTGGAGACGTCGTCCTCCACCCTGGCACCCGGCTGACACCACTCGCCACGTCGGCCGTCGCCGGACTCGGCCTGACGAGCGTGGCCTGTATTCGACGACCCCGCGTCGTCGTCCTGACAACCGGCGACGAGCTCGTTCCGCCAGGATCGCCCCTCGAACGCGGTCAGATCCACGAGTCCAACTCGGTGCTGGTCTGCGCCACGCTCGCCGCGGCGGGCTGCGAAATCGTACGCGTCGACAACGTTCCCGATCTGGCCGACGCCACCCGCTCGGCCTTTGCTGCCGCACTTGCCGATGCCGATCTCGTCGTCTCGACAGGCGGCGTCTCCGTTGGCCCGCGCGACCACGTCAAGCCCGCGTTGCTCGAACTCGGAGTGACCGAGCTCTTTTGGCGAATTGCCACGCAGCCTGGGCAGCCGGTCTGGTGTGGCTCCGCACCCAACGGCACGCTCGTCACGGGCCTGCCTGGCAACCCGCTGTCGTGCCTCGTCGGTCTGCATCTGCTGCTCGTTCCGGCCGTCCGCGCAATGCTCGGTGACGACCCAGAACCCGTCACCGTCCGTGCCGAACTCGC